>JAGALG010000124.1 GCA_017848075.1 Oscillospiraceae bacterium
TCACACAGCCCTTGCCCTGTTCGTGAGCATAGCCTGCAATTTTGGAGTCCTGCTCAGAAAAACCTTCCAGAGCATCAATCATAATCACGCATACATCTGCGCGGTCAACAGCCATATACGCACGGAGAACACTATATTTCTCGATTGCCTCTTCTACTTTGCTTTTCCGGCGAATACCGGCTGTATCGATCATCACATATTTGCCAAACTGATTTTCTACCAATGTATCGGTTGCGTCACGGGTTGTACCGGCAATGTTGGATACGATCACCTTTTCTTCTCCGGCAATGGCATTGACCAGAGAGGATTTGCCTGCATTTGGACGACCAACAACAGCAACCTTGATTGCACCTTCGGTTTCATCTTCGCCGTCATCAAAGTTCAGATGTTCGAATACCGCATCCAGCAAATCACCAGTACCATGACCGTGAACAGAGGAAACCGGAATCGGATCTCCCAGACCCAAATTGTAGAATTCATAGAATTCCGGTGGAACATCACCAATGTTGTCCACTTTATTCACACAGAGTACCACAGGTTTCCGGCTTTTCAGCAGCATCGCTGCTACATCAGAGTCGGTTGCAGTCACGCCGGTTTTCATATCGGTTACCAGTACGATCACATCGGCACTTTCAATAGCCAACTGTGCCTGACGGCGCATCTGAGACAAAATAATATCGTCCGAATATGGCTCAATACCACCAGTATCTGCCAGCATTACTTCTTTATTTCTCCATTCGCAAGGAGCATAGATACGGTCACGGGTAACGCCCGGAGTGTCTTCAACAATGGACAGTCTCTGACCGATCAGTTTGTTAAACAAGGTAGACTTACCCACATTTGGGCGGCCTACGATTGCAACTACAGGTTTATGGGACATGGTTTACGCCTCCTTTTTCATGTATTATTCCCAGATCACTGGGGAAAGAATCTTTTCTAATAAATCAAAACCATCGTTTTCTGTGGTTATCAGGGTGACAGACAAAGCTTCTTCCACTTCTTCCCGGGTCACATCATCCAGGAAGCGGTCCTGCTCATGGCGCAGCATCGTGGATGGGATCAGCAGCTCAGCGCCCAGATCCTTCCCTTTCAGCTGTGCGATCAAATCCTGACCGGTCACCAGTCCGGCAACTGTGACGGTATGGCCAAAGAAGTCGTTGACGATTTTCTCGACCCCTACTTTCACCGTTGGGAAGCGATCCATAATCTTCTGAGCAAAGCGACACAGCATTGGATAAGCCAGTTCGCCTGTTGCGATGGTAATTTGTTTTTCTTCGTTAAACTCGCCGGCCTGCAGCAGCGCACTGTTGAATTCCTGCTCCAGCAAGGCCATCAAACCAACACCGTTATCCAGCTGATCAAAATCGCCGTAGAATTCCGGCTCTAGAATCGGCAGGCCTGCCAGCAGATAAAACTCATCCGAAGCATACACAATGCGGCTTTCATTGTTCTGTGCCAACAGATCTCCCCACCGTTCGGTAGTCTCTACAACCTGCTTAGCCTCTTCCGCTGTGAAACAGCGCAGTGGATACAGGCCCTCTCTGTGTTTCGTCAGACCCACTGGCACAACTGCAATACTCTGCAGATTAGGACACAGAGCAGACAGATCACGAATACTCCGTTCCAGTTCTTCTCCGTCGTTGATGCCCGGACAGAGTACCAACTGAGAATTGACCTTGATCCCGTTATCTGTCAGCATTTTAATGTAGCGCAGTTTTTCACCGGCATAGCGATTGCCCATCATCTCCACCCGCAAGTCCGGATTGGTCGTATGGACAGAAATGTTGATCGGGCTGATGTGCATCTTAATGATGCGCTCAATATCCCCATCTTTCAAGTTCGTCAGGGTCGTATAGTTTCCAAACAGGAAGGACATACGAGTATCGTCGTCTTTAAAATACAAAGATGGTCTCATACCTTTTGGGGTCTGGTCCACAAAGCAGAAAATACATTTATTGTGACAGCCCATCTGTTTGTCCATCAGGTAAGTCTCGAACTCCAAACCCAAATCATCGTACTCGCCCTTTCTCAGAGAAACGGTACGCACTTCCTTCGCTTCGTTATGGAGAAGCAGATCCAAATGGGTATCCGTCATATAAAAACGGTAGTCCAAAACATCGGTAATGGCATTTTTATTGATGCTGATCAGCACATCACCCGACTGGATCTTCGCCCTTTCTGCAGGACTGCCCGGAGTGATGCCTGTAATTTTCACTGCCATGATCGTCTCTCACCCTTCCTGAAATTTTTCCGCTCTGACCGGCGGACAGGGTTTTCCCTGATAGAAAAAAGTAGAGGAAGATTTCTCCCCCTCTACTCCGTAATCTTTAGACTAAGATTATGCTTTTTTGATAACTTCTACGCCTTTGTAGAAGCCACAGTGTGCGCATACGCGATGTGGAACTTTCAGTTCGCCGCACTGTGGGCAAGTGGAGAATGCTGGTGCTTCCAGTTTCCATACGGAAGATCTTCTTTTGTCTCTGCGAGCTCTGGATACTTTTCTCTTTGGTACTGCCATTGTTTAAGCACTCCTTACAATTATTATAATAAGTCTTTAAAAGGATTTCTGTAACCGGGAGTCCATTCCGGCTCCTCACAGTCACAAGTCGTTTTGTTTAAATTTACACCGCATACCGGGCACAAACCCTTGCAATCCTCTGTACACAGAACCCGGATTGGTAGCTCCAGACTGATATCATCGGTCGCAAGTTCGTCCATATTCAGCAAAGCATCTTCCACAACAACATAGTCGTCATCGGATTCCTGATTCAGCTGCCGAACAACAGTATGTGTAAATTCCATGTGCATAGTTTCCTGAATTGGTTCCAGACAACGTGCACATTTTGTGGAGTAGGCCACATCAGCGGTATAGGTCATAGTAACCACACCGGCACGGTTCACGATTTTACCCTTCAGGGCAACCGGTTCACCAAATGGTTTTTCTCCCCACTGTTCTAAGTCGGTCAAATCCAGTCCGTACTCAAATACGACAGGCTGGTCGCCGATCTCGAACAATCTTCTCAGGTCAAGCTGCATAATGACTTTCCTTTCAGCCTTTGTGAGGCGCCTGCTGCAAATGGCCAGTTGTAATCACTTCGCAGGCAGCACCTTCGAATCTTAGGGCTTCGGACCCGGATGTGGAAAGTGTTTTCGGACAGACTTCCCCCATCATTTGATTCATCACGAAACATATTATAGTAAACCTTGCCGCCTTTGTCAACCGAAAAATCTGCATTTTTTCGCATCAGAATCACTTTTTCCAAGGGGCACAAATTTAGACTTTTCCTCTCCGTTTCCTTATGAAAAATGCCCATAAGAAAATAAAAAGCCCCGACCAGATGATCAGGGCTTTGACTTTGTCAAAGGGAATGACTATTTAACTGCAAAGTGCTGCAGGGAAGATGGCAGATCTTCGATTGCGCAAGAAACAGAGAATACGATCTCGGTGTCCTGTGGAGCAACTTTAGCCAGGTGCAGGATCATGTTAGCCAGACCTTCGTAGTTTTTCTCTTTGGAACCAATTTTGAAGGTGCCGTCTACGAACAGATGGGTGATATCGTAGTTGCTTGCCAGAATACCGCTGAGGAAGCCGGTGAATTTATCGAAGCCGTAAATATCGAATTCTTCAGTATCTACCAGGCGAACATTGTTGGACAGCTCGTGACGAACGCCCATGCCTTTTTCTACGAATACAACATTACCTTTGGAAGTTTCTACAGCTGCATTAGCCTGTGCTACCATGGTTTTGGTTTTACCGGTACCTTTGGTACCAACGATGAGTTTAATCATAAAAATTGCCTCCCTTTATGTGTCCCTTGTTTTGAAACACCTTAAATACTATTTTAATTTTTCTTCCAGCGCTGCTTTTTCGTTTTCATAGCCCGGTTTGCCCAGCAGTGCGAACATGTTGCGTTTATAGCTTTCCACGCCCGGCTGATCAAATGGGTTGATTCCCAGCATATAACCGGAAATCGCACACGCTTTTTCGAAGAAGTAGATCATTTGGCCCAGTTCATATTCGTTGATCTCAGGAACCTCAAGGATCAGATTAGGAACCGCACCTTCGGTATGAGCGAGGATGGTGCCCTGCATTGCCTTGTGGTTGACAACGGACATATTCTGGTTTGCGAGGAAGTTCAGCCCGTCAAAGTTTTCTTCATCGGCCGGAATAAACAGATCCTGTTTTGCTTTCTGAATATCAACGACTGTCTCGAACATCACACGGGAGCCTTCCTGAATGAACTGTCCCATAGAATGAAGATCCGTAGAGAAGATCACAGAGGATGGGTACAGACCCTTGCCGTCCTTACCTTCGCTTTCGCCAAACAACTGTTTATACCATTCTGCCATCATGGCAAAAGATGGTTCATAGCTTACCAGCAGTTCAATGGATTTGCCTCTTCTGTTCAGAATATTACGCAGAGCAGCATAACGATAGCAATCATTGCTTGCCAAATCACATACGCTGTAGTGCTCTCTTGCGGCAGCGGCACCTTCCATCAGTTTGCTGATGTCTGCACCGGAAACAGCGATCGGCAGCAGACCTACGGCAGTCAGGACAGAATAACGGCCACCAACATCGTCTGGGATCACGAAGGTTTCATAACCTTCTCTGTCAGCCAGAGTTTTCAAAGTGCCGCGGGCTTTATCGGTGGTACAGAAGATTCGCTCTTTCGCACCCTCTTCACCGTATTTCTTGATCAGGAGATCACGGAATACTCGGAAAGCCAGCGCCGGCTCTGTGGTAGTACCGGATTTGGAGATCACATTCACGGAGAAGTCTTTGCCCTCACAGAGACGAATGATCTCATTGAGGTAAGTCGGGCTGATACTGCAGCCTGCAAAGTAAATCTCTGGTGTTTCTTTCGGAAGCAGATTGTACAGTGGGGAATGGAGCAGCTCAATCGCTGCACGAGCACCCAGATAGGAGCCGCCAATACCGATTACAACCAAAACCTGAGAATTGGACTGAATCTTCTTCGCTGCTGCCTGAATGCGGACAAACTCTTCTTTGTCATAATCCACCGGCAGATCCAACCACCCCAAGTAGTCATTACCAAGGCCGTTGCGGTTGTGGACCAGCTCATGGGCCGCCTGCACCTGATGAGCAATTGCTGTCAGTTCCTGCTCTTTCACAAAAGAACCCAAATGTTTCGTATTCAAAGTAACTGCCATATTTATCCCCCTTAAGATGGATATAGTGTTATTTTACACGATTTATGCACTTATTTCAAGTTTCCTTTGCAAGAAAATCAGAAAATCGTACATTTTATCCGCAAAATGGGGATGGTTTCTTCACCTAAGCCGGATTTTCTCTCATAGAAAGAACGGCTTTCAGTAAAAGCCCAAAGCATTTTCCAAAATCCCGCCGTTCCACTGTCTCCGCCGCCTGAATTGGGTAAGAGGCTAACTCCCTCTCTCCCGAACAAATTCGAACCCGACCGACCTCCATTCCACGCTCGATTGGAGCCTCCAAAGGCTCCAGCTCCGGCAGTTCTATCGTAATATTTTGCGCCTCCTCCCGGCTGACCACAATACCGGACGGAACTTCTGCATACAACACTGCTTGTTCTGCTGTTCCGCGTCGCACAGCCAAAGGCTCCATCTGAGGCTGTTCCGGTTTATAAACGGTGTAGTTACTGAAACCATAGTCCAACAGCGCTTTGGAGGCTTCAAAGCGCTCATCGCTGCTTTTACAGCCCAGTACAACAGAACAAAGGGCCAGATCCCCTCGAACTGCCGTTGCACAAAGACAGTGACCAGCCGCATCTGTTGTCCCGGTTTTCAGGCCAGTCGTCCCCTCATAAAAACGAACCAAGCGGTTGGTGTTGACCAACATGGTCTCACCATTTCGCAAGCTGTCCATCCAGACTGTGGAATAGGACAATAGCTCCGGATATTTCTGCAACTCCCTTGCCATTGCTGCCACATCTCTGGCGCTGGTATAGTGTCCTTCTTCATCAAATCCGGTAGCGTTGATAAAATGGGTGTTGCTCAGACCCATGCTCTCTGCTTTCTGATTCATCATCTGTACAAAGCCATCTTCTGTCGAACCCAGCTTCTCCGCAAAAACCACCATAGCATCATTGGCACTGGCGATCATGACCGCCTTCAGCAGATCTTCCACCGACATCTGCTCCCCTTCCTTCAGCCAAATCTCGGAGCCTCCCATGGATTTTGCGTAAGGAGAACAGGTCAGCTTTTCTTCCATGGATAAGTCTCCTTGCTCCATGGCTTCTCCAATCAAAATCAACCCCATTAACTTGGTAATGGATGCCATTGGCAGGCGTTCATCCGCATTTTCCTCCAGCAGGACCAAACCTGTGCTCATCTCAATCAATATCTGCCCTTTGGGGCCGCTCTCCTCTGCCCATACCGGAAGGGGACTGAGCAGCAGAAGCGACAGAAACAGGGCAAAAATACGACGGAAACACTCTTTCATATTCTCTCCTCCTTTTGGACTATTGTATGAGAGGAAGAATAGAAAAAAGACCGAAGGCTAATGAGCCTTCGGTCTTTGCTTTCCTGCGGATTATTCCACCATAAATGGTTTCAACTGTGCAATAAAGTCTGCACAGTCTGCATCACTGTCAGTGTGCATCAGAACGGTCAGGGTCTTGGATTTATCCAGACTTGCTACGCCCATGATGGATTTGCCGTTTACGGTGTAGCGGGCAGAAGCCAGATCCACCTCAAAGGAACAGCGGGAAGCCAGATCCACAAAGTTGCGGATATCATTGATTGTATTGATACGGATTTCTACGCTTTTCATTCCTAATAACCTCCAGAGCCTTCTGTATCAAAAATACCTATAATTACACTATATCAGCAGGGCAGTTTTTCGTCAAGCGCCTGTTGTAATGCACTGCCAAATCTATTATAATATTATAATAGATATGAGCAATTTGTAAACCTGTTTTTTTGCCGAAAAATACGGCTTTTTCCGTTATTTTTTGGCTCATTTTCAACATTGAATTCAAGAAAGGAAGCACCTATGCGCGCTGCTTTTTATACCTTGGGCTGCAAGGTAAATCAATATGAAACACAGATCATGATCCAGCAATTCGCCGCAGACGGCTACGATATTGTTGAAGCCTCTGAGGATGCTGATGTATATGTGGTCAATTCCTGCACCGTCACCTCCACCGGTGACAAAAAGACCCGTCAGGTGATCCACCGCCTGCACCGCCAGAACCCCTCCGCTGTCATTGCTTTGACAGGCTGTTATTCTCAGGCTTATCCTGCCGAGGTTGCCGCCATGGAAGAGGTCAATGTTCTGACCGGTACCGGAAACAAAACTGCCATTCTTGGCCATGTCAACACCTTCCTGAAAACCCGTCAGCGAATCGTCGATATTCCGGCACATGACCGCCGTGAGAGTTTCGAGCCAATGAAGGCTGACAGCTTTTTGGAGCGTACCCGTGCCTTTGTCAAAATCCAGGATGGTTGTGAGCATTACTGCTCCTACTGCATCATTCCTTACGCCCGTGGTTTTGTCCGCTCCAAGGCGCTGGAGGATTTGAAGCTGGAGCTTTATAATCTGAGCATGGCAGGATTCCGGGAAGTTGTTTTGGTCGGCATTGACTTGTCCAGTTATGGTAAAGATTTGGGCCTGCGTTTGATTGATGCTATTTTAGCCGCCTGTACTACAGATGGTATCGAACGCGTTCGTCTTGGCTCTCTGGAGCCGGATCTCTTCAGCGATGAGGACTACCAGCTGCTGGCTACCCTACCTCAGTTCTGTCCGCAGTTCCACCTGTCTCTGCAAAGCGGCTGTGATGCAACACTGAAGCGTATGAACCGCCACTATGACTCGGCACGCTACCGTGAGATCGTGGCTAAAATCCGCAAATATTTCGAAAATCCGTCCATAACGACTGATATTATGGTGGGCTTCCCTGGGGAAACGGAAGAGGAATTCCAGCAGAGTCTGGAGTTCTGTAAAGAGATCTCCTTTGCGAAATCTCATATCTTCGCTTACTCTATCCGCAAAGGTACCCGTGCGGCCAAAATGCCGGATCAGGTGACCAATGCTGTAAAGGAACAGCGGAGCCACATCCTTTCCGCTGCAATGGAAATCTGTCATAAGGACTTCCTGCAGCAGCAGATCGGCCGAACCGAGGAGGTTCTTTTTGAAACAGATGTGATCAAAGGCGGCTATGTTGGTTACACGAAAAACTATAGCCCTGTCTGGGTTCAGAGCGAAGAAAATCTCTGCGGCCAGCTGCGTTCTGTAAAAATTAATGGCGCAGATGAACAGTATTGTCTTGGACAAGTGATTTAATTTTTTCCAAACTTGTAAAAATCAGAAGAAACCACCCTGTGCTTCTTCTGATTTTTCTATTTTCCTGACGAATTATCTGTATTTTTTCAAGAAAAAGGGTTGCGATCCATCAATTTATGGTATAATTAAAGTTGGGAACACCCACCTAATATAACAATGCTTTTTATTATATTACATAGGAGTGTGAATTATGTCTGTTTACAGAATCTATGTCGAAAAGAAAGCCCCATTTGCTGTTGAAGCTGCAGGCGTTCTTTCCGACATCCGCAACACCCTCGGTATCGAAGGCGTGGAAAGCGTTCGTGTGATCAACCGCTATGATGTGGAAGACATTTCCGTGGAAGACTTCGAAATGGCAAAGGTAAACATCTTCTCTGAACCACAGGTTGATGATATTTACGATACCCTGCCTGAGTTCGGCGGCAATGATCATGTCTTTGCTGTACAGTTCCTTCCTGGCCAGTTCGACCAGCGTGCCGACTCTGCTGCACAGTGCATCCAGCTGGCTGCGCAGAATCAGCGCCCAACCGTTGCTTCCGCAAAAGTGTATGTTGTTTCCGGCAACATCAACGAAGACGAATTCCTGAAAATTAAGAAAAACCTGATCAACCCTGTGGAATCCTGCGAAACTACACTGGATACTTTGACCACCCTGCACACTCCATTTGATGTACCAGCTGATGTCGCAGTACTGGACGGCTTCCTGGATCTGGACGAAGATGGTCTGAAAGGCTTCATCAAGGACTACGGTCTGGCCATGGACCTGGCTGATATCACCTTCTGCCAGAAATACTTCCGTGAAGATGAAAAACGCTGCCCAACCATTACTGAGATTCGTATGATCGATACTTACTGGTCTGACCACTGCCGTCATACCACATTCTCCACCATTGTGGAAAATGTGAATATCGATTGTGACTATATCAAAGATACCTATAACGAATATCTCCAGCTCCGTGAAAAACTGTATGTAGGCAGAAACAAACCAATCTGCCTGATGGATCTGGCTACAATCGGCGCAAAAGCTCTGAAGAAGAGCGGTAAGCTGACCGATTTGGATGAATCCGAAGAGATCAACGCTTGCTCTGTAAAGATCACTGTTGATGTGGACGGCGAGGATCAGGATTGGCTGCTGATGTTCAAAAATGAGACCCACAACCACCCAACCGAGATCGAGCCTTTCGGCGGTGCTGCTACCTGTCTGGGTGGTGCGATCCGTGACCCACTGTCCGGCCGTTCCTATGTATATCAGGCAATGCGTGTGACCGGTGCTGCTGATCCGCTGACTCCATTCAGTGAAACGATCCCGGGCAAACTTCCACAGAAGAAAATCGTGACCACCGCAGCTGCTGGTTACAGCTCCTACGGCAACCAGATCGGTCTGGCTACCGGTCAGGTCAACGAAGTATACCACCCGGGCTATGTAGCAAAACGCATGGAGATCGGTGCTGTTATCGGCGCTGCTCCTGCAAGTCATGTTGTTCGTGAAGTTCCTGCTGACAGCGATGTAGTTATCCTGCTGGGCGGCAAGACCGGCCGTGACGGCTGCGGCGGTGCTACCGGTTCCTCCAAATCTCATACTACGGAGTCCCTGACCTCCTGCGGTGCAGAAGTTCAGAAGGGTAATGCTCCGGAAGAAAGAAAGATCCAGCGTCTGTTCCGCAATCCAGAAGTAACCCGTATGATCAAACGCTGCAACGACTTTGGCGCAGGCGGCGTATCCGTTGCAATCGGTGAGCTGGCTGACGGTCTGCGTATCAATCTGGATCTAGTTCCAAAGAAATATGACGGTCTGGACGGCACCGAACTGGCAATCTCCGAATCTCAGGAGCGTATGGCCTGCGTTGTTCGCAAAGAAGATGTGGACAAGTTCCTGGAACTGGCTGATAAAGAAAACCTGCTGGCAACCCCTGTTGCTGTTGTAACAGAAGAACCTCGTCTGGTTATGCATTGGAGAGACAAAAAAATCGTTGACCTGTCTCGTGCCTTCCTGAACTCCAACGGTGCTGCAAAATATATCGATGTGAATGTAAGTGCTCCGGAAAAAGTTGGCTGCTGCGGCTGCCACTGCGGCGAAAAATCCATGAAAGAAAAATTCATGGATACCCTGTCCTCTCTGAATGTTTGCTCTCAGAAAGGTCTGATGGAGCGCTTCGACTGCACCATCGGTTCCGGTACTGTTCTGATGCCTCACGGCGGTAAAAACCAGCTGACTCCTTCTCAGGCAATGGCTGCGAAGATCTCTATGGAAAAAGGCAACACCAGTACCGTTTCCCTCATGTCCTGGGGCTTCAATCCAAATCTGTCTGAAAAGAGCCCATACCACGGTGCAATGAGCGCTGTGATCGAATCTGTCGCAAAACTGATTGCTGTAGGCGGCAGCAGAAGCAAATGCTGGCTGTCCTTCCAGGAATACTTTGAAAAAGTTGGAAACGACCCAAGCAAATGGGGAAAACCATTCTCTGCACTGCTGGGCGGCCTGAAAGCTCAGCTGGAATTGGGCGTTGGCGCAATCGGCGGTAAAGACTCCATGTCCGGTAACTTTGAAGAACTTCATGTTCCACCAACACTGGTATCCTTTGCAGCCGGCGTAACCAAGCTGCAGAATGTAGTTTCCAACGAATTTAAAGCAGCCGGCCACAATGTATACCTGCTGCTCCCAGAATACGATGAAAACGGTCTGCCAAACTTCGACAGTATCCGCAGCGTATTCGATGAAATGGAAGCTCTGATCAAATCCGGCAAACTGCTGTCCACCTACACCCTGGGTATGGGCGGCGTAGCAGAAGCTGTCTGCAAGATGGGCTTCGGCAACAGCATTGGTTTTGCTTTCGATATGGTTCCATGCGGTGCAATGTTTAAACCTGTTTATGGCGGCTTCCTCTTTGAAACCGCAGAAGCAGTAGAAACCTCCGCACAGCTGCTGGGCCACACCACCGAAGAATACAGCATCAAAATCAAAGATGAAACCATCTGCCTCTGCGAAGTACAGAGTGCTTGGGAGGAAAAACTGGAGCCGATATATCCACGCCGCACTCCAACTCCAAAGATAGTGATCCCAACCTTTAACTACGAAGCAAAAGCTGTTCTGAAATCTTCCGCTAAACTGGCTCATCCAAAAGTTCTGATCCCTGTATTCCCAGGTACCAACTGTGAATATGACACCGCAAGAGCGTTCGAGCGTGCCGGTGCTCAGGCCAACATCGTTGTGATCCGTAACCAGAACAGCGATCAGATCAAAGAATCTGTAGAACTGATGAAGAAGATGATCGCTGAAACCAATATCATTGCGATCCCTGGCGGCTTCTCCGGTGGTGACGAACCAGACGGTTCTGCTAAATTTATCACCTCCTTCTTCCGCAATCCTGGTATCACCGATGCAGTTCATAAGTTCCTGAACAATAAAGACGGTCTGATGTGCGGTATCTGTAACGGCTTCCAGGCTCTGGTGAAACTGGGTCTGGTACCATTCGGCGAGATCCGTGTTCCAAGCGAGGATTCTCCAACCCTGACCTACAATGTGATCAACCGTCACCAGTCTTCTCTGGTTCGCACCAGAATCGCTTCCAACAAGTCTCCATGGCTGATGCATAACAAAGTAGGCGATATCCACACCATCGCAATTTCCCACGGTGAGGGCCGCTTCGTTATCAGCGATGAGCTGCTGGCACAGCTGGCTGAAAACGGTCAGATTGCTACCCAGTATGTAGACCACGACGGAAATCCAACTCTGGACAACCGCTTCAATCCAAATGGCTCTGTTGCTGCAATTGAGGGTATTACCTCTGCAGACGGCCGTGTATTCGGTAAAATGGGCCACTCCGAGCGTTACGATGGTTCTCTCTATGTCAATGTTGAAGGCAACAAAGACCAGAAGATGTTCCAAGGCGCTGTAGATTACTTCCGCGACTAAGAGATACAAAAAAGCCACCCCGCTGGGGTGGCTTTTCTTTTTCGCTATGAAAGAATACCCGATGCACAGAGCAAGCAGATAACTGCTAAAATTCCAAAAAGTGCGGCTCCGGCATAGGAAGTGAAGAAATACCAGGAACTCGGCTCCATACCAGCTGCATTCTTGATATCCCAGGAAAAGGCCTTCTGCAATTCAAACAGATCCCCCGCATGGAAGGCCAGTGCATAGGCACAGGCAATACACAAAATATAGTACAGAACAAATTCCATATTATATTTTCCCTGCATTTCGCTTTCCCCGTATGCCATATTTAAAAAACATTGGATTTTTTCCTGGTAATTCATTCGCCCTACTACATCAAAAACATCTTTCTTGTTCTCTTCCAGTAGTTTATTCACGGCTTCCCAGTCATCAAAACTGAAATTCTTCCCTTGGTAATGAGTTCCACTGAATTCCAAGTTCTTGCCACTGGATACATTGTAATTTACGATCGTCAGGCCCGTCAAGTTTTTCTTGGAGCCTTCTGTTTCTGTCAAAGTCCAAGTTTCTTCGGGTGCACCATCTTTCTCATAAGTAACGATTACCGGATTATCCCCTGGGAAGCGTCCTTCCATTTTGTAGACCTGTTCAATCCCATCTTCTCGACGAACAAAAACACGCTGTGTTTCTGTGTCCTCTGTCAGCTTGTAAAAATCCTGTCCCCAAGTATCTCCAATAAAAATTCCATCCACATTCATCAGCATCCAGGCAATCAGCAGAAATACTACAGCTACAGCCCAATACAACAATTTACACTTTTGCTTTGTTGTCCAGTTTTTCATAAAAACACTCTCCTTTCGTTTTCATTGTAACATAGTTTTATAAATCTTTACAATAGTGGGAATGAAAACACTGTCCGGGTATAACTATTTATGTTATAATGAAATTACAGAAATCGAATCAAAGAGAGGAGAGGTTTTATGAAAAAATTTGCCGTTCTATTTCTTACTCTGAGCCTTTGCCTCTGCTCTTGTGCTCCGAAAAACGCCCGTGCTTTAACGGATGAGGAAATTGCACAAGTGAATGATGCTTTCTTCTTTATGATCGAAAACGAGACAGGAGAAGCGGAAATAAACCCTTTGACCTGTATGCTGATGGATTACTATGATCGTCCGGAAGAAATGCCTCTCAAAAACTTCTTGCAGTACTTCCCAGCAGAGGGTGATGTCACCACAGCGGAAGAATTCGAGGCTTTGAAAACATTAGCGGATTTCCCCTTCCAAGAGGTAAGCTCTGTATCTGAAATGCCTGTTCCACTTCATCGTATCCCCGCTGCAGATGTAGAAGAACAACTGCAGCAATACATGGGTGACTCTATCGATGATCTGAAGAAAACAGATGGTGTACTATATCTGGATTCTTACGATGCGTATTACACCTATACCAGCGATGCCGGTGGGGGATATTTTAATTGCGAAAGCGGTGAACTGGACGATAATACCCTCCTGCTTTACGGAAGCAGTACAGCTGGTCCTTGTGTCATTACAATGAAAAATATCGAGAATAATTGGAAAATCATTTCCCATCAAGCTACAGCATAAATAAAAAAGCCGGCCACATGGCCGGCTTTTTCTTTTTCAATTAGTCTACCAACTTGCCCATAACAACAAAGCGGTACTGATCTGTGCTGCCCTTCATGCGGGTGCAGGTGGACAGGGAAATGATCTTATCACTGGTCGTTACATTGACATTGTAATCGTGGAGGCTTTCCTTCTTTGCTGTCTTAATGACATTCGAGAATTTACTTGCATCCGGATACGCATAGATGTAATCAGTCCAGTTCTGATGAGTATAGAACGCTGCAAACACCTGATATTTATAATCTTTCTGAGTGGTAGAGAAGTAAATATACGGTGTTTTAGCCGCAAAGTCTGCATTGGCGAAAGCATGCACCTGTGCGAACATTACATCTCTTGTATTATTATCAGCCAATGGCTCTACACAGTTGGTCCAGTTGTGCCCATAAATAATCGTATTTGTTGGCAAACCGCTGTTGAAGTTACATTCATAGTCTGCTACCAGAGCACCATTGCTGTCCCACTGTTTATAAATATTATAATTCATGTAGTAGGTGTTGTTGCTGGTGTGGGTAACCGGATAGTTTACATTGGTATTTGGAATATTGATCCAACCGATAATGTCTTTATTGATTTCCGATTTATATTTTTTAGCTTTTGCTGACAGAGATTTTGGTTCCTCTGTCGTTGCCTCTGTGGTATTAATCTCTGTTTTTTTATTTTCTTCTTTTGCTTCTTCCTCTTTCTTTACGGCTTCCTGCTTATTTGCTTCCGTAGAGGTCTGCGCAGAAGATTCTGTATTGTTCGTATTATTGTTTTGTGTTTCTGTGGTGGTCGTGGTATTATTGGAAGTAGAAGTGTTATTGTTGTTTTCCGTGGAGTTATTTTCTTTTTCAGAAGAATTTTCTTCGGTGGTAGTTTCCTTCTCTGGAGCTTCCTCCGTTTCTTTTTCTTCTTCTACCGCTTCCTCGCTTTCTTCTTCCTTCGTTTCTGCTTCCTTAGATTCTTCCTCTTTTGTTTCTTCTGTATTGTCTACAGAGGTTTCTGCTTTCTCCTCCGTATCATCCTTATTCTCCACAGTTTCTTCCATTACTTTATCATTGTCAAGAACTGCTTCATCGGAATTATCTGCCAGAGAAATTGCACCGGCACTAATACCGCCAACAAGAACCAAAGCAGCCAATACTGCCGCACCAGGATATGCCTTCAGCAAACCCTTCAAGCTGCCGATTTTAGCCTTGCTTTCTCTTTCACCAATTTTCGTCTTCATTCAAATAACACTCCAGTATCCAGATTCGTAGCACCCACCCGGTTCCATCCGGATAAGTGCCTTAACCACCTTAGTATAGCATATCTTTCCTCTTTTGTGAACGAGAGAAATTCACAAATATTGTCGAAAATGAAAGGAAATATACACCAATGTCACTTTGTGTTCTACAATCAATCTTAACTCCCATCGGTTCTTTTCTTCTGGTGGAATATCAAGATACGCTGATTGCGCTCTGTGCTGCGGAGGATCTGCCCTCGCTTCTGCAGAAGCTTCCTGACTGCAATGGATATCTCTATGAAAACAGCCCCCTGCTTTTGTCGGCACAGACACAGTTGAGCGAGTACTTTCATGGAAGCCGCCACTATTTTGATCTGCCACTTTCTCCGCAAGGCAGCCCCTTCCAAAAATCCGTTTGCAACAACTTCAGATGATTCCTTATGGCTGCAGCTGTTCTTACGGTGATATCGCAAGGAAGCTGAATCAAAAAGGCGCCCGCGCTGTCGGCACTGCTGTAGGGAAAAATCCATTGCCCATTTTCATTCCCTGTCACAGGGTTCTTCCCTCCGGTGGAGAATTGGGAAATTTCAGTATGCAAGGTGGTTCTCAGTCCAAAGCCTATCTTTTGGATTTGGAAGGCGTGCCATACAAAAAATAGAAATAAAAAAGCACCTCCATAGAGGTGCTTTTTCTTTGTAAAGAAATAATTATCTTTCTTCTTTCATTTTTGCAAAGCATTCGCTGCAGTAAACTGGGCGATCTTCGCGTGGTCTGAAAGGTACTTTTGCTTCGCAGCCGCAGCCAGCGCAAGTAGCAGTGAACATTTCTCTTTCAGCTTTTTTGCCAGCTTTGCGAGCATCTCTGCAGTTTTTGCATCTCTGTGGTTCATTCTGGAAGCCTTTTTCTGCGTAGAATTCCTGTTCACCAGCGGTGAATACGAATTCAGCTCCACATTCTTTGCATACCAATTTTTTGTCTTCGTACATGATTATATACCTCGCTTAATGAATTTGCCCACAGACTAATTGAAACTGAGTTGCTGCTCTGCTAACGAGCCAAGGGCATATTTGACAGCAATAACAGAACATTATTGCAAATCGACAAGTTGATTTTGAAGGCTACTGCGCCTCCCTCAATTTTTTTCTGACACGCTGTAAAGCATTATCTACCGCTTTACTGGTCAGATTCAACAGCGTTGCCATTTCTTCATAAGAATGACCGCTGAGGTACAGTGACAATGTTTCCTGTTCCAAACCAGACAGTAATGTTTTCGCCTTTGCCAAGAGAAGTTCCCTTGTTTCCTGCTCTGCCACAATATGAAACGGATCTTCTTTATCATTATCCAAAAAAGAGCGATCCAACTCTTCCAAAGGGAGATAGTTTTGAAGAGCCTGTTGTTTACTGCTGGAGCGTCGCTCCAACTCGGACAACATTTTGTTCTGCACACAAGTATAACAATAGGTTTTAAAGGATGCACCCTTCGTCTCATTGTATGCGTTGACTGCACTGAGCAGTCCGATTAACCCTTCTTGAATCAGGTCATCTCGATCCGCGGGAGAACCGGTATACCCACTGGCTTTTTGTCGTATCAAAGGTAAATAACGGCAAACCAGTTCTGTCAAGGCATCATTGTCTCTGTTCTGTGCCAGTGCAACCAAAGATTCATCAGAAGCCTTTGCACAGTTCATTTTTTCATTCGTTTCCATAGGATAAGCTCCCATTTCAGTTTCACAAAAATAATTATAGACCCTAAAAATGTCTATGTCAATAATTTTGCAGGATTTCTTTCAGATAATAAAAAGAAAAGCACCCTACCATTTGGTAGAGTGCTTTTGGCTCCCCCTGTCTGGCTCGAACAGACGACCCTGCGGTTAACAGCCGCATGCTCTACCGACTGAGCTAAGGAGGAATATATAAATGTCGGCATCGCTCTATTTTTCCAGGCAGTCACCCGCCAAGTATCTTCGACACTGATGAGCTTAACTTCTGTGTTCGGAATGGGAACAGGTGGATCCTCA
>JAGALG010000125.1 GCA_017848075.1 Oscillospiraceae bacterium
ATTGTAAAAGAGTAAAAAAGAGCCGCTCCCCGTGGGGAGCGGCTCTTTTACTATTTCAGGATCAAACCAACCGGGCAGTGGTCGCTGCCCAAAATATCGGCATAGATCAAAGCATCATCAATGTTCTCTTTCAAACGATCGGAGACCAGGAAATAGTCAATTCTCCAGCCCACATTCTTCTCTCTGGCGCGAGCGCGGTAGCTCCACCAGGAGTAAGCGTCTGTTTTATCTGGGTACAAAGCACGGAAACTGTCGGTGAAGCCGCTGGCCAGCAGCTCGGTCATTTTGGCTCGTTCCTCGTCGGTAAAGCCCGGATTTTTGTGGTTGGTTTTTGGGTTTTTCAGGTCAATTTCCTGATGAGCCACATTCATATCTCCACAAACGATGACTGGTTTTCTTTCGTCCAGCTTTTTCAGATGGCTGCGGAAGGCATCCTCCCAAACCATGCGGTAATCCAGACGCAGCAGACCATCCTTGGAGTTAGGAGTATAAACGGTTACCATCCAGAAATCCTCGAATTCCAAAGTAATCACACGGCCCTCCTGGTCGTGTTCCTCGATTCCAAGACCATACTGCACAGACAGCGGTTCCTTTTTTGTAAAGATGGCAACGCCGGAATACCCTTTTTTTACGGCACTGTTCCAATACTGGTGGTAGCCGGGGGTTTCGATCACAGCCTGGTCGGGCTGCATCTTTGTTTCGCCCAGACAGAAGATGTCTGCATCCTCCTGTTGGAAGAAATCATAAAAGCCCTTGCCAATGCAGGCACGCAGTCCGTTTACATTCCAGGAAATCAGTTTCACAAGTAGTCCTCCTTATATTAAAAATAAAAATAGTTTTCGGTTAGTCCAATGAAACAATTAATATTATACCATGTAAGTATAATATGCACAATCAACTTTCACAAAAAAAGAAAAACCGGATGATTAAGCCATTTTTCGGCAGCGTTTTTTAAAAATCAGTCGAACGATTTCAACAAAAGGTATATTTCTTTTGGAATATAGCGTGAAATATCCAAAGAAAAGCGGTATCTTATTCGAGGCTGAAAAAGTGGTGGAAGTTTTTTTGTGAAGTCTGTCCCATTGACTTTTATAATACACGGGGGTAGAATAAAAATCAACTTAGAAAGCAGAATAATCTCATTTCTCGTCAGATCATAATGGTCGGTCGGTTCTCTGACTTGGAGAACACTGCTGTTATGATATTTTTTTGCAGATGCGGGAAAAATGAGATTATTTTCCATAGAACAAAAGGGGAGCGAAGCAATGATCAAAACAATCATTAAGCGTGACGGAAGAACGGTAGAATTTGACCTGGAAAAGATTGCACAGGCCATTTTCTCCGCAGCACAGGCCATGGGAGGAGATAACTATGCCCAGGCTTGTGAACTGGCAAAGCAGGTAGAAGATCTGCTGCTTGCTTCCGGCATGGAGTCTCCTACCGTGGAGCAGGTACAGGACATGGTGGAGAAGGTTCTCATTGAGAATGGTCACAGCCAGACTGCAAAAAGCTATATCCTTTACCGTGCCCAGCGTACACGCATCCGTGAAATGAATACCAGCCTGATGAAGATCTACGAGGATCTGACCTTTAAGGATGCGGCAAACAACGATATCAAGCGTGAAAATGCCAATATTGACGGTGACACCGCCATGGGTACCATGCTGAAATATGGTTCTGAGGGCGCAAAAGCCTTCGACGAGATGTTCATTCTGGATCCGGAACATGCCAAAGCGCACCGGAATGGCGATATTCACATCCATGACCTGGACTTCCTGACTTTGACCACCACCTGCTGTCAGATCGATCTGACCAAGCTGTTCCATGATGGATTCAGCACCGGTCATGGCTTCCTCCGTGAGCCAAACGATATTATGAGCTATAGTGCGCTGGCTTGTATTGCGATTCAGTCCAACCAGAATGACCAGCATGGCGGTCAGAGTATTCCAGCCTTTGACTACGATATGGCTCCCGGTGTAGCAAAAACCTATGCTAAACTGTATCGTCGTAATTTGATCAAAGCCTGCGAGCTGCTCTGTGATCTGGAAAATGCAGAGGAGATCGTAAACGGTATCAGTGACCAGCTGAAAGCAGAAGGCTGCAAACCAAGTCTGGAGAATCATGGTGAATATCTGAGCAAAGAAGCAGAACTTTTGTCTGCTCATATTGCCGCAGAGCAGATCCCTGCAGTGCAGAAATTTGCTCTGAAATATGCTGCGAAAGAAACGGATAAGACCACTTATCAGGCCATGGAAGCGCTGGTACATAACCTGAACACCATGCACTCCCGTGCAGGTGCTCAGATCCCATTCAGCTCCTTGAACTACGGTACCGATACTTCTCCGGAAGGCCGTATGGTTACCCGTAACCTGTTGCTGGCAACAGAAGCTGGCTTGGGCAACGGTGAGACCTGCATTTTCCCAATTCATATTTTCAAAGTAAAAGAAGGCATCAACTACAATGAAGGCGAGCCAAACTACGATCTGTTCCAGCTGGCTTGTCGCGTTTCTGCAAAACGCCTCTTCCCGAACTTCTCCTTTATTGATGCACCTTATAATCTGCAGTACTACAAAGAGGGCCACCCAGAGACCGAGATCGCTTATATGGGCTGCCGCACCCGCGTAGCGGCCAATGTATACGATCCATCCCGTGAGATCGTAACCGGCCGTGGCAACCTGAGCTTTACTTCCGTGAACCTGCCAAGACTGGCGATCCTTGCGGATCATGATATCGATCGGTTCTTCTCTTTGCTGGATGATCGCATTAATATTGTAATCAGTCAGCTGAAAGATCGCTTCCGTATTCAGTGCGGCAAAAAAGCCAAAAACTACCCCTTCCTGATGGGACAGGGTGTATGGATGGACTCTGATGGTCTCAACGCAGCTGACAGTGTGGAAGAAGTACTGAAACATGGTACTTTGACCATGGGCTTTATCGGTCTGGCAGAATGTCTGGTAGCTTTGATTGGTAAACATCACGGTGAAAGTGAAGAGGCGCAGGAGCTGGGTCTGCGCATCATCTCCCATATGCGTCAGCGTATGGATGAGGAAGCAGCAAAAACTCATCTGAACTTCTCCCTGATTGCGACTCCGGCAGAAGGCTTGTCCGGCCGTTTCGTAAAAATCGACCGTCGGCGTTTTGGTTCTATCCCTGGTATTACGGATAGAGAGTACTACACCAACTCCTTCCACATTCCGGTTTACTACAGCATCAGCGCCTTTAAGAAAATCAAACTGGAAAGCCCATACCATGCTTTGACGAACGGTGGTCATATCACTTACATCGAGCTGGACGGTGACCCAAGCGATAATCTGGAAGCCTTTGAACAGATTGTACGCTGCATGAAAGAATGTGGTGTTGGCTACGGTTCCATCAACCATCCGGTTGACCGCGACTGCGTCTGCGGCTATACCGGTATCATTGGTGATGTATGTCCGAAGTGCGGCCGAAAAGAAGGCGAGCACGAACCGAAATTCGAGCGTATTCGCCGTATTACCGGTTATTTGGTAGGCACTACCGATCGCTGGAACAATGCGAAACGGGCCGAAGAAAAAGACCGTGTGAAACACATGAGCATGAATCAGTAAAAAGAAAGCCGAACCGAAAAGGTTCGGCTTTTCTGCTGCCGGGAAATATGCTATAATCGTACATAAGCTCTCTGAGCGTAAGTTTTGTGAAAAAGGAAGTTATCCTATGTCTTATACTATTCAGGTATCCGGAGTTGTCCCTGAATCCATCGTGGACGGCCCTGGTATCCGTTATGCCCTTTTTGTACAGGGCTGCCCTCATCACTGCCCCGGCTGCCATAATCCCCAAACACACCCTTTCGAGGGCGGCGTGAGCCGTACGATCGATGAGATCGCTGCTGAGGTGGGAGAGAATCCACTGATCTCCGGTGTGACCTTTTCCGGCGGAGAACCCATGTGTCAGGCAAGGGCATTGGCAGAGCTGGCGAAAAAGCTGCGGGCAATGAAAAAGAATATCGTCTGCTACACGGGCTATACCTTTGAGCAGCTGCTGCAGGAACAGGATCCGGATCGGATGGCTTTGCTGGAACAGTGCCGCTATCTGATCGATGGCCCCTTTGTGTTGGCAGAAAAGTCCCTGATGGTCAAATTCCGAGGCAGCAAAAACCAGCGGATCCTGGATGTGAAGGCTTCTTTGGAGGCTGGAGCAGCTGTGGAAGCAGGAATTTAAAAGGATAAAACGGCATTGGCATGGCCCGATGCCGTTGTTTTTATGGGGAATTTGTACTATAATGATTGGGTACAAATCCCAAAGGGAGGAATCACTTTGATAGCAACAATCGCACCGTATTATTTTTTACTGATGACTGTGGCGACTTTCGTGCTCTGCGCCATTGACAAGTTTGCAGCAAAAAAACAGCTGCGCCGTGTGCCGGAGAAAACCTTCTTTTTGCTTTCTGCTTTAGGCGGCAGTGTGGGTATGTATGCCGCTATGCTGACCTTTCGTCATAAAACGCAGCACTGGTATTTTAAATACGGGATCCCGGCCATTATTGTGGCACAGGTAGCCTTGGTTTTGATTCTTCTCCGTCTATTGGGAAAATAGGTTTAAAATTCAGAATTTATACACAAAATATTTATGTCAGCGTTTCCTCTTGTGTTTGACAAACGCTGCGTATAAGGGTACAATTAAAATGTTATGGTGTAACATGATTATGTACACAATTGTGGAATGAAAATTGCCGGCAGGCAGCCAGTCTGCCGAAGCATACAGAGGTGTAACAATGGGTTTATTGGACAAAATTTTCGGAACATACTCCGAGCGTGAACTGAAAAAGATCTACCCGATCCGTGACAAGGTTCTGGCTCTGGATGAACCATATCAGAAGCTCAGCGACGCAGAGCTTCGTGCCAATACCGATAAGCTGAAAGCTCGTCTGGCTAATGGCGAGACACTGGACGACATTCTTCCAGAAGCTTTCGCTACCTGCCGTGAGGCAGCATGGCGCGTATTGGGTAAAAAACATTACCCGGTTCAGATCGTCGGTGGTATCGTGCTCCATCAGGGCCGTATTGCGGAGATGAAAACCGGTGAAGGTAAAACACTGGTAGAAACTCTGCCGGTATATCTGAACGCACTGGAAGGCAAGGGCGTTCATGTGGTTACCGTCAACGACTACCTGGCAAAACGAGACTCTGAGGAAATGGGTAAGATCTACCGCTTCCTGGGTCTGACCGTTGGTCTGATCGTTCATGGTGCAGACCAGGGCAAAAAAGATGCATACGACTGCGATATCACCTATGGTACCAACAGCGAATTCGGCTTTGACTACCTCCGTGACAACATGCAGATCAAAAAAGAAAAATGTGTTCAGAGAGGTCATCACTATGCAGTAGTGGACGAGGTGGACTCCATCCTCATCGACGAAGCCAGAACTCCTCTGATCATCTCCGGTGCAGGCGACAAATCCACCGATCTCTATACTTTGGCCGATCGCTTTGCCCGCACTCTGACCATGACCAAGGTTCGTGAAGTAGACACCAAAGAAGATATGGAATCCACTATGTCCGGTGACTACATCGTGGATGAAAAGGGTAAAACCGCAACCCTGACCAAGAGTGGTATCGAAAAAGCAGAGCGTTACTTCAATGTGGAAAACCTGATGGATATCGAGAATTCCACCTTGCAGCATCACATCAATCAGGCCATCAAAGCACATGGTACCATGCACAAAGATGTCAACTATCTGGTACAGGATGGTCAGGTTAAAATCGTTGATGAATTTACCGGCCGTGTTATGGAAGGCCGCCGCTGGAGCGAAGGTCTCCATCAGGCAGTGGAAGCCAAAGAGGGCGTGGAGATCAAAAAAGAATCCAAAACTCTGGCTACCGTTACCTACCAGAACCTGTTCCGTATGTACGATAAACTGTCCGGTATGACCGGTACCGCAATGACCGAGGCAGATGAGTTCCGTGAGATCTACGGTATGGATGTTATCGAGGTTCCAACCAATAAACCGGTCATTCGTCTGGATCTGTCTGATGTGGTGTTCAAAAATGAGAATGCAAAAATCAATGCGATCATTGAGCAGATCAAAGAGTGTCATGCAAAAGGCCAGCCGGTTCTGGTTGGTACTGTTTCTGTTGAGAAATCCGAGCAGCTGAGCGCAAAACTGAAACGCACCGGTATCCAGCATCAGGTTCTGAATGCAAAATACCATGAGAAAGAGGCAGAGATCGTCGCTCAGGCCGGTCAGTTCGGTGCAGTTACCATCGCTACCAATATGGCAGGTCGTGGTACCGATATTATGCTGGGCGGTAATGCTGAATTTATGGCCCGTCAGCAGATGAGAAAAGAAGAATACACCGAAGAACTGATCATGGAAGCCATGGGCTTCGGTGAGACCGAAGATGAGGCTGTTCTCTCCGCTCGTCAGCGCTACAATGAGCTGATTGCAGAGTTCAAAGAGAAAATTGCTCCGGAAGCAGAGAAAGTCTGCAACGCCGGCGGTCTGTTTATTATCGGTACGGAGCGCCATGAATCCCGCCGTGTTGATAACCAGCTGCGTGGCCGTTCCGGCCGTCAGGGTGACCCGGGTGCATCCCGTTTCTTCCTGTCTTTGGACGATGATCTGATGCGTCTCTTCGGTGGTGATCGCATCAATAATATGATGGATTCTCTGAAAATTGATGAGAACCTGCCAATCGAAAATAAAATGCTGACCAATACCATCGAATCTGCTCAGACTAAGATCGAGGCAAGAAACTTTGGTATCCGTAAAAATGTCCTCCAGTACGACGATGTTATGAATAAACAGCGTCAGATCATCTACGCACAGAGAAATCAGGTGCTGGATGGCGCAGATATGAAGGACTACATCCAGTCCATGATCAGTGAACAGGTACAGACCACCATTCCGCTGTTCCTCCACGAAAGCACCGAGCCTTCCGAGTGGAACATCGTCGGTCTGAAGAGCCACTTTGTTGGCATGCTGGCTGCTGACCTGATCCCGGATGATCCAAATGAAGCCGGTAAAATTGGCCGTGAGGCTCTGACCGAGCAGATCAACCAGCGTCTCCATGAAATCTATGAGGAGAAAGAAGCAGAGCTGGGTTCCGATGTTATGCGTGAGCTGGAGCGTGTGGTTCTGCTGAAACAGGTCGATACTCACTGGATCGATCATCTGAGCGCAATGGAAGATCTGAAACAGGGTATCGGTCTGCGTTCCTTCGCACAGCGTGACCCTGCTACCGAGTACCGTATGGAAGGCTTTGATATGTTCGACGAAATGATTGCCGGCATTCGTGAGGATACTGTAAAGTACCTCTTTGCTGTGAAAGCGGTAAAACCGGGCGCAGATTCCAAACTGTTGCAGAGAGAGCAGGTTGCAAAACCACTGCCAACCGGTGGTGACGGCAGCCTGAATACTACAACGGTGGTACGAAAAGGCAAAAAAATTGGCCGAAACGATCCATGTCCATGCGGCAGCGGTAAAAAATACAAACACTGCTGCGGCAGATAACAAAAAAGCGAAAGCCGCCCATTGGGCGGCTTTTTGATTCAGGAGGATCTTTATGTTTTATCATGCATCCCCTGTTAAGGGTATCGAAACCTTGGAACCGAGGATCTCCAATCATGGGATCCCACAGATCTACTTTTCCACCAGACGGGAAAATGTGTTGGTCTATTTGAGCAATGCAGTGGAGAAGTACTGTAAATCAGTGGATTATTCTCATACAGGTTCTTACTATAAATGGGCCAGCTATGGCTTTACAGCAGAGGGCCTGCTGCGCGTGGAGGAATACTACCCCAATGCGACAGAGGACACCTACCGGGGAGGATCCGGCTGGATCTACTCTTTGCAAGAATTGGAACAAGGAGAAGCCATGAAGGATATTCCCTTTGCCTATACCTCCCGTGTTCCGGTGAAGGTAGAGGCTGTGGAGTTTATTCCTGATGCTTACGAGGCGATTTTGCAGGCGGAGCGGGAAGGAAAACTGGTGATTAAACGCTATGAAACGGCCAGCGAGGCGAATCTTCAGTGGATCGCAAGAACCATCCCTCAGGAATATGATGAGGCGGCAGACAGACCGGAATATCAGCTGTTTTTGAAGGCAAAATTTCCGGAAATTCTAAAGAATAAATAACAAATGCCCAACCGTACGGTTGGGCATTTGTTTTACAATTTTATCGAATCACCGCAGTCTGCTTTGCGAGCTTGCTTATAGGCAGCATCTTTTTTACGGAACATGGTTTTGGTTTTTCCGTCAACACTGCACAGCTCCATAGTAACACGGCCGGTTTCTATCAAAGGGTGACGCAGCACACGAGCCTGACAAGGGGAGGCAGGCTGGCGGGACACAAGCAAATAGGCGAATTTTTCGTCCTCATAGGGGACCTCTCCGCCTTTCAGCTGACGGTGCAATCGGCTGCGCGGAACACGGCAGCTGAAGTGGCACCAGTCATCACCGGTAATGGGGCAGATTTCTCTATGAGGGCAGGGAGCAACCATATTAGCACCCAAGGACAACAGCTGTTGGCGGATGCTTCTCAGCTGCTCAAATCCGGCAGGAGTACCCGGCTCCACAAGAAGAAGCAGCTGTTCTGTGGCATCCCAAAGTCGCTGGACAGCGCTTGGACGCTGCGCTGGAGATACTTCATTCAGAACATAAGACGCAATGACCAGATCCGCCTTCTGCTCCAAAGAAGAGGTAACATCGCCGGAGATCCACTGAGCTTTTTCCAATTCAGTTCCCGCCATAAGAGCTTGTCCCTGCGCTTTCATAGAGCTTTCTTTCTCCATACAGATGATCTGCTCCAAAGGGAACTGTTCGTGGGCAGCCCAGGTAGCAGCGCCGGTTCCGGCGCCTACATCCAGCAGAGTGCGTGGCTGACAGTCTGTATGCTCCATGGCCCAATTGAGAGCAGAATACACGGCTCCGTAGGTTGCAGGCATACGGGTAATGGCATAGGCAGCGGCTTCGGTGCGATCAGAAAGCAGGGGCTGACCGCTGCGTTTGCTGTCACGATAACGCTCACTGAGGCGCTGAGCCGCTTTTTGCAGGTCGCTGACCTTACTTCCGCTGGCCAAAGCTTCGATGGATTGAATCAAGGAAACAGGAAGTTCCATGGTGTTCTCCTTTCTACAGACCCAGCTGCTGGGTGAAGAAGTCTCGCAGCAGCTCCTCGCTGATGAAAGGCAGGCTGCCACAGCACAGATCCTCGCTGCCTCCACCTTTTCCTCCAAGGGCTTTATTCATCGCCTGACAGAGAGCCTTGTTGGACAGACTGCCTGCATTTTTACTCTTGGACAGAGCATAGCGGACAGAATCACCAGCCGGCATAAAGAAGCTGCAGAACAGATCATCCTGTTTTGCCATGGTCATTGCAAAGCTTTTGGCTTCATCGGCGGAGAAGCCACCATAGAGGAAGATCCATTTGCAGCCCTGCACCTCCGGAGCGGAGGCAAGAAGCTTCTGCCCCAGCAGATCGAAGAGCAGTTTATTCTTTTCATTCAACTGCATTTTTGCTTCGCTCAGATCATTTTGCAATTTATGTACAGCAGCACACAGACCTTCCGGTTTACAGGAAAATTCCTCTGCCAGTCCTTTCACGCTGTTGTGTTTTTGCTGATAATCCTGCAGAGCCCGTTTGCCGCAAAGGAAGAACAGGCGGGTACCGCCTTTGTAGCGCTGGAAGTCGATGATCTTCAGCAGCTGGATCTCAGCGGTATGAGCCACATGGGTACCGCAGCAGCCGCAGAAGTCGTAGCCGCAGACTTCCACAACGCGTAGATGTTCCACTTCCGGTTTTTTTCGCAGAGGAAGGGTGGATAAGGTTTCCTTATCCGGGTAGGATACATGGACTTCCCCGTTTTCCCCAATGGCCTGGTTGACCAGATCTTCCACATGACGCACCATTTCGGCGTTCAGCTCACCATCCAAATCGATGGTGGTAAACTCATGTCCCATATGGAAGCCTACATTGTGGAAGCCATATTCCCGCAGGATAATACCGGAGAGAATATGTTCTCCGCAGTGGATCTGCATATGGGAAAAGCGGATATCCCAATCGATGGAGCCGTTTACGGTAGTGCCTGTCTCCAAAGGTCGGTCACAGTGGTGGTAGATGACACCTGCTTTTTCCGAAACATGATGGACTGAGGCAGAGCCCAGCTTACCTTGGTCAGCAGGCTGACCGCCTCCTTCCGCAAAGAAGGCGGTTTGATCCAGAACTACCAGATAAGAGCCCTTTTCTTTGCTGTTTTCTTCACAGGAGAGGACAGTGGCGCTGAAATCGCGCACATAGCTGTCTAAATCGAATAACTTTTTCGTTTCCATTATGTTTTGCTCCTTTCAGCGGAGAAGATCCGGAAGTTTGGACAGGTCATCAATAAGCGGAGCGCCGACCTTTTTCAGACGCTCCATGGATTCGTGACCGCCGGAATAGAGGATGCAGTGGCAGTTCATGGCCTGTGCAGACTGGTAGTCATGGCTGGTGTCGCCTACAAGATAGGCATTGGAAAAATCAAATTGGCCAGAGGCGGCCAGTGCCTTTGCCCGTTCTACCTTACCGCCAATAATATGGCTGCTTTCACCGCTGACATGAGAGAAGTACTCCCGAATACCCAAACGCTGCAGATGTCGTTCCAGCATGTCCTGTACATGAGCGGAAAGGACGATTTGGGGGATACCCTGCTCTTTGGCCCACTGGAGAACCTGAGTTACATGAGGCATAAGAGGAGCCTCCTGCTGACGAAGCTCATAGCGCTCCAGAAACTGTCGGCTGATTTCCCGGTAGTCTTCCTTTTCAAAATCATAGCCAATACTTTCGTAGAATGATTTGGGAGGGTGACAGAAGTTGTCCCGGTAATAGTCGTAGCTGATTTCCGGAATACCGCGTTCCCGGTTCATCTCATTATTAACGGCAACAAGAATATGGCCGTCATCCAAAATGGTTCCATTAAAGTCCCAGACCAGCAGGGTAGGAAGCATAGAATCAGTCCTTTTTCAAAAAGATACTCCTATTGTATCACAAAACAAGGCGCTTTTCAGCTTCTATGGCAGAGGAAACGCCGAAATACCTACCCGAAATTCTATCTTTCATACAAAAATACCAAAAATACTTTCCAATACAATGGAAAAGTGGTATAATTAACAGAAATTCCAGCAATCATTGCCGGACTATTTTTTATTTTATGTTGCTTTAACGAATAAATGCGTAAAAGGATAGAGATTGAGGAGGCACTATATGAACTTTGTATTTATTTCCCCCCACTTCCCAAAAAGTTATTGGAATTTCTGCGACCGTCTGAAAAAGAACGGCGTCAATGTACTGGGCCTTGCGGATGCTCCGTACGATGAGCTTCCACAGGAACTGAAAAACTGTCTGACAGAGTACTATAAAGTTAATAATTTGGAGAACTATGATGAGGTTCTCCGTGCAATGGGTTACTTTACCCATAAATACGGAAAAATTGATTGGGTAGAATCCAACAACGAATACTGGCTGGAAATGGATGCGCAGATTCGCAGTGACTTCAATATTACTACCGGCATGAAGGCTCACGAGATTGGTTTCTTCAAGAGCAAATCTGCCATGAAGGAATTTTACCATAAAGCAGGCGTTCCGGTTGCAAGACACCATATGGTGACCAATAATCGGGAATATGGTTTTGCCTTTATTGAAAAAGTGGGATATCCTGTTGTTGTAAAACCGGATATCGGTGTTGGTGCTGCAAAAACCTATAAGCTGAAATGTGAAGAGGATGTACATAATTTCTATAATGAGCTGCCGGAGATCCAGTATATCATGGAAGAATTTATTGAGGGCGCTATAGTTTCCTTTGATGGTATTTCCGGTAACGAGGCGGAGGTCATCTTTGGTACCTCCAATGAATTCCCACCATCCATTATGGATATCGTTAATAATCTGGATCATGTGTCCTATCATACAGTCAAAGAGGTTTCTCCGGTGCTTCGTGACTGCGGTGAGCGAGTGCTGAAGGCTTTCAATGCAAGAAATCGTTTCTTCCATCTGGAATTCTTCCGACTGACCAAAGCGAAAGAAGGTTTGGGTGAGGTTGGCGATATTGTCGCTTTGGAAGTAAATATGCGCGCACCGGGTGGCTATACTCCGGATATGATCAACTTTGCCAATAGCGTGGATGTATACCAGATCTGGGCTGATATGGTTGCTTTCGGAAAGACCTATGAGGATCTGAATAAACAGCACTATTTCGCTGTTTATTGTGCCCGTCGTGATGGTAAGAACTATCTCCACAGCCATGAAGAAATTATGGAACGCTACGGTGACCGCATGGTAATGCGGGAGCGTATGCCGGAGATCTTCTCTCAGGCTATGGGTAATGAAATGTACACAGCCAAACTGGATACTGCTGAGGAAAAAGACGAGTACATCAACTTTGTTTTGGCTTTGGCTTAATTTTGACAGGAGAGGAAACAGAATCAATGCAAAAACAATACTTTAAAACATACAGCCACTATCTGAACCGGGATATGGAGTTCAATGTCTATGGTCATGGGGGAAAACCTTGTATCGTATTCCCTTGTCAGGACGGCCGTTTCTTTGACTGGGAAGGCAACCGTATGCATGATGAAGTGATGGGACCATGGATTGAAGCAGGAAAACTGCAGCTGTTCTGTGTGGACAGTATCGATAAGGAAAGCTGGTCGGATAAAAACGGTGATGGTGCCTACCGTGCACAGATGCAGGAAAAATGGTATCATTATGTTGTGGACGAATTTATTCCACTTGTGAAAGAAATCAATGGCAGTGATCAGAAAATGATGTGTACCGGCTGCAGCATGGGAGCAAGCCACAGTGTTAACTTCTTCCTGCGCCGCCCGGATATCTTTGATACTGTTATTGCACTGAGCGGTGTATACAATGCCAGTGAATTCTTTGGCAGTTACATGGACGAAACCTTGTACAACAACTCCTCAAATGATTTCCTGAAAAATCTGCCAAGAGACCACTACTATATCAATGAATACAACAACAGCAATATTATTGTATGTGTTGGTCAGGGCGCATGGGAAGATGTGATGCTGGACAGCACTCGCACGCTGCAGTCCATCTTCGCAGAGAAGGGAATCAAGGGTTGGTTTGATTATTGGGGTCACGATGTTAACCATGACTGGCCATGGTGGAAAGTACAGCTGCCATATTTCCTGAACCATGTAATTGGAGATCCTAATGCATAAGTGATAACTATGAATACCGCAGGAACAAGTTTCCTGCGGTATTTTCTTATGGAAAAATTCAATGAGTTTTCCGAAAAAAGCCTGTAAGTATCGGAAAAAACGCTGTTTTTTAAGAAAAATTACAGAGGAAAGGCCCAATATTGATTTTTTGGATTGCTTTGAAAAAATCAATAAATAAAACTGATTGGTCTATTGAAAGAAGGTTTGCTACAATAAAAATGAAGTCGAATGGAATGAGGGAAATGACTATGAAAATCGAGAAGCTGTACTATTTTCTTAGTGTAGCAAAACATCGTAATTTTACAAAAGCGGCACAGGAATGTCATATCGCCCAGCCTGCAATCAGTAAGCAGATGCTTTCTTTGGAGAAGGAACTGGGTTTTCTGCTGTTTGAGCGGAAAAACCGTCGGGTGGAACTGACTGAGGCCGGTAAAGAGTTTTATCAGTCTATTTCCTGTCTGATCGATGAGTATGAAGCTAGTGTTCGCCGTGTACAGCAGCTGCCGGAAGAGGCCAGCCATCTGTGTGTGGAATTAGTGCTTTAAGCGATAAGAAGATGCTATCCATTGCATTACAGCAGTTGAAAGAGCAGTTCCCACGACTGGAAATTGAAATGAAAACAGTTTGTGCATCGGCACCGAGCCAATGGCTGACGGAGGATGCCTGTGACATCGCTTTTACATGGAGTGAGCTGACAGATTTGCCGGAATCCATCGAAAGTTGTGTTATTGCAGAGCGTAGCTGTCAGGTGTTGCTTAACCAGCAACACCCTTTGGCTGAGAAGGAAACTTTGAGCTGCAGTGATTTGGCAGGACAGAGGCTGTTGATCCCAGCCTGCCCTCATTGTCAGCGTTTTACTCAGTTCTATATGGAACGGATGCGGTCTTTGGGTATTCCTGTAGTAGATACAGCTACTGCAAGAGATACAGAGAGTCTGTTCTTTATGCTGGAGGGTAATGTTGGTGTTGCTATCGTACCAAAAGGCGCTTTTGATGGGATGAATGCCTCTGTTATATCCAAAACACTGGAGGGCTGCCTGAAGTTTGGTCAGTGGAAAGCATTGTACCGTCGGGAAAATTCCAATCAGATGATTCGCAGTCTTTTGGGGCTGTTGATGAGATAAAGGAGAAACCATGGGTATTGAAAAGTTGGATTACTTTGTTTGCGCTGCCAAGCATCGTAATTTTACAAAAGCAGCCAAAGAATGTGGCGTTGCTCAGTCGGCCATTAGCCAGCAGATTGCTTCGCTGGAAAATGACTTGAACTGTGTTCTGTTCCGTCGTCATGGACGCAGCGTGGAATTGACTACACAAGGCGAACTGCTTTTTGAAGATGCCAGACGGATCCAGGCGATGTACCAGCAGGCTGTGCAGAAGGCGCAGGCGGTAGCTTTCCGCAAGGAAGAGCATAATTTGTGTATCGGTATTCCGGGATTGGAAGCAGCCTCTGCTCTGAAAGAAAAGATTACCTGTTGGAAACAGTATTGCCCGCAGCTGGAAGTAAAGCTGCAGCGGTATAGCTCGGAGTATTGCCGTCGGGAGCTGGATCAGCAGATTTATGATGCGATTCTTTGTTTCTGGACTCCACAGGATGAGGAGCGGGACTATGCTTACGAGGAGCTGGGACGCAAAATCGTACATATTTTTATTTCCGAGTATAATCCATTGAGCAAACAGGAAGGACTTAGCTTCCAGCAGATTCTGGAGAAGTCGAATAAATTATATATGAGTTACGATATTTGGGCGCAGCTGCAGGCTCAGGGCCTTCTTGGGGAAGAGGAGATGGACAAAGTTCAACGCTTCCACGATCAGGATCTGCTGATTCCAATGGGCAGCATCAACCATGCAGTCGTTTTGACGACAGGATTGCGGCCTCATGATATGGCAGAGGATATGAAAGAATATCCGCTGCAGAGTCCTGCTGTTGAGTTGAGAGAGATTTTGCTGTACCGCCGTTGTAGTCGTCATAAACTGCCGGATGACCAGATAAAGGAATAAGAGCAAAAGGGCCGCTTCGGCCCTTTTTTCTTGGAATGACATGAAAAATTCATGGAATAGAGTTGATTTGTACATGGAAAATCCTGTACTATTAAATCATAGAAAAACTGGGAGGTCGAGTTCTTGGAACCACAAAAAATTCTCGAACAGATCAAAAGCAGCGGTCGTAATGCGGAAGAAGTTCTGAAAATGGCCTATGATATGCAGCGCTCTATTGTGCTGTACGAGTCCGGTATTCAGGAAGTTCGCACCAAGCTGGAAATCCTGCAGAGGGAAGCACAGACCAAAGGTGGCCATACGCCGATTGAAACGATCAAAAGCCGTGTAAAAAATGTGTTCAGTGTGCTGGAAAAGCTGGAACGCAAAGGTTTTGAAGTATCGATGAAATCAGTGGAAGAAAATCTTCATGATGTGGCCGGTATTCGTGTGATCTGTCCTTATATTGAAGATATTTACGAAGTAGCTGAATGGCTGCGCCGGCAGGATGATTTGCGAATCCTCATTGAGAAAGATTATATTAAAAATCCAAAACCAAACGGATACCGCAGCTTCCACATGGTGGTGGAGGTACCAGTCTTTTTGGCTGACAGCAAACGCTATGTGCGGGTTGAGATTCAGCTGAGGACCATTGCTATGGATTTCTGGGCCAGTCTGGAGCATCAGATCCACTATAAGGGCCCGGAAGCAGTGCCGGGAAGCATTAGCAGCAAGCTGCGGCAGTGTGCTCAAACCATTGCGGCAATCGATGAACAGATGTTGGAAATTTATAAAGAAGTTCGGGCATTGCCGGACAAAGAAGTGTAACCAAACAGCCCTCCTTTTCGTTTTTATGGAAAAGGAGGGCTGTTTTATGAAGAAAAGAGTATTTTGGTTTATTATTGTGTTGGCGACTGCTTTGGCAGTAGGGCAAGGGGCTCGTTATTTTTCTACGGATACTGAGCGAGCAAAGGACTGTGATACAGAACCAAAAGAAGAACAGCAGGAAACATATTCTGTGCCGGAGGAAACGGAGGAGCCAGTGGTGTTTCAGCGCAAGGTTTATGTTCAAGGGGCTTTGTACAGTGAAGCCGGACCAAGCGATGTACTGCCAACCTGCGGAACGATGGACGGCACGCTTGATCTTGTGGTGGCGGAGGATGAGCTTCCAAACGAAGAGGGAGAAGCCAACTTCCCTGGAGCGGAGGGATACCAGAATCACAGCGAAAACAGTATCAATGTCTATATCAAAGAGATTGGTTGGATTCGTTTTATCAAAGAGTAAAAGAAAAGCCTCCCCGATGGGCGGGGTTCATAAGACAGTTGACAGGCACAGCGAATCAAACTGCTGTGCCTGTTGTATCTTTGGCCTGTCTATGATAATATGGAACCAGTTAACCCAATAGAAATTTATAGGAGTCACAATATGAAAAATATAAACAAAACAAAATTTTCCTGTCAACGAGATGGGCTGACGATTCGAGGATATGAATACAGACCTCAAGGGGGAAATTTACCCATCGCTATTGTAAGCCACGGCTTTATGGCAAATCAGATGACCGTTAAGCACTATGCGCAGTTCCTTGCAGGTATGGGGTATGCAGCATTTTGTTTTGATTTTAATGGTGGCTCTATTATGATGGGAAAGAGTGACGGAAAGACCAGCGATATGTCTGTTATAACCGAAGTAAGCGACCTCTGTGCCGTTATTGAATATACCAAGAGACTGGAGCACACCGACTCCTCAAATATTCTCTTGATGGGATGTAGCCAAGGAGGCTTTGTTTCGGCTCTTACAGCAGCGAAGCTGAAAGACCAAATCGACAAGCTTGTCTTGTTCTATCCCGCACTTTGTATTCCTGATGATGCAAGAAGCGGAAAAATGATGTGGGCGAAATTTGACCCTCAAAATATTCCTGAGATCGTGAAATGTGGCCCGATGAAACTTGGTCGCTGCTATATAGCGGATGTTGTCCATATGAATCCATTTGATGAAATAAAGGGCTATGAGGGCGATGTGCTGATCGTTCACGGCACGGCAGACAAAATCGTAAATATCAGTTACGCCGAACAAACTGTGGCAACATACAAATCTGAGCCATATGAGCGTAGCGTTACATACCGCACCATTGAAGGCGGTAAGCATATGTTCTCGAAAAATCACGATAAAATCGCCTTAAAGTATCTGACTGAATTTGTAAATGCACAATGGTAACAATTTAGATGAAGTGCGAACAACGATAAAAGCCAAGCTACAGAATGTAGCTTGGCTTTTACTGTTTTATGAAGCCCCGCCTAAGTAGGGAGGCTTTTGTGGTTTTAGATACCCAGATATTCTTTGATGAACAGCTGCATCTCTGCGAAGGTGCGGTACATGGTATCACCGACGCCGCGGCTGTGACCGCCTTCTGCCAATACACGAAGAACAGCAGGGCCGCCCTGAGTGTATTCCTGCATTTTTGCTGCAAATTTCTTTGCATGGTATGGAGGAACATTATTGTCCGGTTCGCAGGTCTGGATATAAATTGGTGGGTAGTTTTCTGCACGAACATTGTGGTATGGAGAGTAGCTCAGCAGGTACTCCAGCATATCAGCTTCACGAGGGTTGCCGTACTCGGTGATATAGCGAGGACCGGCAGGGTCATACATGAAGCGAACGATATCTGTATGAGGAACCGATGCAATAACAGCACCCCACAGGTCTGGACGCATGGTGGTCAAAGCAGTCATCAGCAAACCACCGTTGGAACCGCCGCAGATAGCGATGCGACCTTTCTTGGTCCAGTTATTGGCGATCATCCACTCTGCAATATCGATGAAGTCCTGGAAAGCGTTTTTCTTGGTTTTCAGCATGCCGGCTTCGTGCCAACGAGAGCCATATTCATTACCGCCGCGCATGTTGCAGTTAACATAGACGCCGCCTTTTTCTACCCACTCCCAGCCGGACAGGCCGATGAAACCGTTGCGGTAGGAAGGAGTCATGGCCAGATTATAGCCGCCATAGCCATACATCAAAACCGGATTATCTCCGTTCAGCTGAACATCTTTTTTATGTACAATGAAAGCAGGGATCTTTTCGCCGTCACGAGCGGTAACAAAAACTTCGGTAGTTACGATATCGTCCGGGATTACATCGCTATAAGCGCTGTAAACCTTTTTCACAGAGCCGTCACGCTCGTCCCATGCGTACAGGGAAGGTGCGATGGTGAAGGACTGGAAGGTGAAGTATACCAGATGGCTGCCAGCAGCAGGAGCGGAAATGTCGGACATAGAGCCGCAAGCATCCGGAAGTTCCGCACATTCGAGCAGCTGTCCGTCAAAGCCATACAGTTCCAGTCTGGAGCAAACATCCTCCATGAAGGAAACCAGGATACCACGGCTGCAGACTGCGGCACTGGTGATCATACGATTGCCTTCCGGAATGATGGTTTCGCCGTTTGCTTCGATAATTTTGCCCAAAGAAGCGCCGTTGTCCGTCAGAATGTAATGTTTGCCGTCGTGAGAGCCGCAGTATACATGGCTGGCACGGAGTTCACCGGTCAGGGAAGTAACGGTGCCATCTTTGCTGATGTGGAGCAGTTCATTCTGGCCAAAGCTGAATTTGGAGTTTGCCATAACGGAGTTATCCGGAGCAGCATCAATGGTAACAAAGGCACGGTTTCTTGGTGCGCTGTACATCAGTTTGTTTTCGCCGTCTTCGGTCCAGCGGTAAACAGGGTTGTCATTGTAACCTTCCGCACGGTTTGGCAGAGTCTGAGAATACCACATAGCACCGTCTTCGGTCCATACGAAGGAAATGATATCATCGTACTGGCAGAGAACCTCTTTGCTTTCGATGTTGTACACGATCACAGAACCCATGTGGGCGCCTTTCAGCATACCACGGAAGCAAACCAGTTTTTCGTTGGTTGGGCTTGGCTGCATATCAAAAAGATTGATGTTATCCAGAAGTTCTTCGCCAACGGTAGCAATTTCATTGCGGTCCTGATCCATGAGAACGGGAATGAATTTGCCGCTGACATCATGGCGCATGATGTAGATGCGGCCATGTTTTTCAACAGGAACGCCATATTCTACCTGTGGAACACGGGCTTTCAGCTTGGCAGCCAGTTCCTGCACTGGTTTGCCTTCAAACCAGCCGTCGGTGTGTTTGTTCTGCTCAGCAACCCAAGCCAGAACTTCCGGATCGTGGCGATCCTCCAGCCACTGGTAAGGGTCTTTGTTTTCGTAAGTGCCAATCATTTCAGTGAAATCACACTTGCGGGTAGATGGGTAATTCATAGACAGATCTCTCCTTTATATGATTTAGGGTCAGCTCACTAATTCCAAGGTATCACATGGGTAAACAGTTGTCAAATAGAAAAAAAGAAGGATTTTTTATCCAGTATTACAAAAAAGCCGCTGCGGCATAGCCGCAGCGACTTTCTATAGCTTTTCAGGTCGCAGATCTTCCAAGTCTGCTTCGGGGATATCGTTTTCCAGATTGTCCCGAGCCAGATCGTTATCCAGAACAGGATAGAAGTCTGGGATCGGTTTTTCACGAAGGCGTTTGGGTTTTGGCTGTTTTGGCATGAAGATCACCTCGACAGTAGCATATCCATACTGCTTGTTTCTATACAAAAAAGGCGGCCCCGCCAAAGCGGGACCGCTGAACTGTGAATTAGCAGCCGAAACCACAGAGCTGGCTGAGAATCTGCCAGATGGAGCTGCAAGCATTGTTGTTGGTGCAGTGAAAGAAGAACATTGTTTGACCTCCTGATAAGTATTTGTCTCGCGAGGACAGTTCTTATTATACGGATTTATTGCACCCAATGCAAATGTAAGTATTGGTAAGGGGAGCGGTGAAAAACGATTAAATCTGGATTAGGCTGGCGTTGGAGATGCGTTCCTGACTATACAGAATAATATGGTCGCCTTCCATCAGCATCAGGTCACCTTTCGGCACCAGCATGGTTCCATTGCGTTTGACCATAACGATGATCGTCTGACGGGAAATGTCCAAATCACGGATCAGCTGACCATTCCATGGATTTTGTTTTCTCAGAATGATCTCCTTCAGGTCGATATGCTTATCGTCTTTCAGCGCTTCTGCGCCAAGAATGAGGGTATCATTATTTTTCAATACAACATCGCCGCGAGGAACGATATTTTCCCGTCCACGCCGAATCATAGCAACAATAACACCGTGCGGAAGACCCAGATCCATAATGGCTTTTCCAACCCAGCTATCTTTCTTTTTCAGATTGACCTTGATAAAATGGATGTCCTCTTCATAAGCATATTCGCTGATGCGCTTAAAGCGGGAGTACTGATCAACGAAACCTGCAGAGATAATACCGGTCGGGATCGCAACCATGCCGACGCCCAAAAAGGTAATGAAAATACTGAAAATCTTACCGAGCGTCGTAATTGGATAGATATCTCCGTAACCAACAGTCAGCAAAGTAGAGACAGACCACCAAATACCTGAGAAGGCATTGGAGAAGACCTCAGGTTGGGCTTCGTGCTCCAGACTGTACATACACAAGCTGGAGCTCAGCATCAAAACCAAAATGATGAAAACAGAAGATAAGAGCTGCTGCCGTTTGCTTGTGATGACCTCTGTAATAACATTCAGAGAGTCGTAATAGGCATTGATCTGGAACAAACGGAAAATTCGGATGACCCGGAACATACGGAAGACAGCAGCACCAGATGGGAAGAAAACAGGCAGATAATAGGGAAGAAACGATAGAAGGTCAATAATACCGGTGAAGGAAAAGACATACTTCTTGATCGCCTTCTGCTCAGACAAGCCCGGATACAGAAAAACGGCTGACAGCAAGCGAAGAATATAATCCAGTGCAAAGAAGGCCACTGTGACAGCTTCCAGGAACAGCAGGACCTTACCATAACGCAGTTCCATCTCATCAAAGGTGTATAGTATGGTGACAGCCACATTGACCAACAGGATCAGCGTGCTGACAATATCGTAAGAACGGCTGATCCAATCATCGGATACGCCAACCTCGATGATTTGGGAAAGACGGCGTCGTCTTTGCAGCCAGACTTTTTTATTGATCTTCATCGAATCACTCCTGTACAATGAATTGATAACTTTATCATAGCAGACAAAATCAGGAATGTAAATGAAAGAACCTGCGTCTTAAAGATAAAAAATGTTATATTTTTGAAATGAAGCGGATACAGTTGGACAAAGAGAAGAGGAGCAGCTATTAGCTGCTCCTCTTTCTTTTACAGTATTTCGGCATCTTGAAACTCGCGGAAATCACGGATCAATTTTCCGTCAAAATCAATAATATAGTGCCAGCCCAGAAAGTCTCGGCAGTGGATCAGTCCATCTTCGATCCAGAAATGCTTATCCGTATTGCAAGAAACAAGAATATCACGCCCTGAAAAATTCCAAATTCTATTTAGTGCAGAGTCATAGCGGAAAATGTCCCCTTCTCCCCGGATAATATATCCGTCTTTTATTGGATGAATCTCGTGAAGTCCTCCCATGTTGTCACATTTTTCGTATTGAGACACCAAACTGGTTGCAAGGTTGATTCTTACGATGGAATCAAACAGAATCACTGTTAAAAAGTTGTCCTCAAGAACAGCATAGGGTTTATACTCAGCACATAACAGATCGACCAGCGCAATCGATCTGGATATCCCATCAAAGGAGCATACCCTGAAAATGCGAGCCATATAAAAGTCTTCGGTTTTTGCATTGGATAGATTGTAGACGATGTCAAATTGAGAAAGTGACGGCATTGTTTCCACTGAGGCGGTAATGGTATAATGCTGATTTTGTAAATGCATAGCCTTGTCACCTCAATACCGAATCATTTGAAGATACAAAAAAAGGTAGATCCAATAAGGATCTACCTGTGGTCGGAGTAGCGGGATTCGAACCCACGGCCTCTTGGACCCGAACCAAGCGCGCTACCAAACTGCGCTATACCCCGAAAAATTATTTTTAGATAGTCAAAATCCCAATCACTAAGGATTGGGATTTTGATGGTGGCTGCCCGACTAGGATTTGAACCCAGACAAACAGAGTCAGAGTCTGTCGTGCTACCCTTACACAATCGGGCATTATGTTTTGTGTTGACCGAATCAACGAGTATTATTATATCGCATTTTTTAAAAATGTCAACACCTTTTTTAGAAAAAAATAAAAGTTTTTTTCTGATATTCCTCTTGCAAATCTATACGGATTTGGTATAATATTATTGGAAAACAAATTTCACACAATACACTGTTTTATTGATGGGAATGTGATATAATACAGTTACCAAGCATAAGGAGGCTTTTTAAATGTCCGTTGCACATCTGAACAAAGAAACTTTTGAAGAAATGATCGCTCAGGGTATCTCCATGATCGATTTTTGGGCCGAATGGTGTATGCCATGCCAGGCATTGCTGCCAGTTATCGAAGAACTGGGACAGCAGCTGGAAGGCTCTGTAAAAGTAGGCAAAGTGAACTGCGATGAAAACCGTGAACTGGTAAAAGAGTTCCGTGTGATGAGTATTCCAACCGTTATCTTCTTTAAAGATGGTGAGGAAGTTGACCGCATCGTAGGTGGTATGCCAAAGGCAAAATATCTGGAACGCCTTGAAACACTGAAATAAGAAAGAAAGCTCCGATCAACAATCGGAGCTTTTCCTTTTGTCAGGATATCAGCGGAAAATCTGCCCATACTAAAACTGTAATGAGGTGAAATGGGCCGATGCTGGAAGTAATGTTATTTGGCGAAGAAACAGAAAAAAGGTGCAGCAGGATCTTGAAAGAGCGGATGCCAGGCTGTTTGGCAGCCGGACGGAACAGCGCAAAGCTGCCATGCCGTATTCGGGAGCGCATTTCCCGAAGAGATGAGTTTATTTTGCTGCGGCGTTCTGAGCCGGAGGAATATTGGTGTGTATTCGATGCGAAGCAGGATGCAGTGATCCGAATGGCAGAGCGAAATCATTTACGGACTTTGACCTGTGGATTTTCTCCCTATGATACATTAGTGTTGTCCAGTGTATCCTTGGATCAGGCTGTTGTTAGTTTGCAGCGGGAGATTCATACGGTTTCCAATCGATTGCTGGAACCGGGAGACTATCTGATCCATCGCCCTGCGCTTGCCAGTGATTCAGCAGTACTGCTCTGTACGGCGACACTGTTATTGGCAGACTGGGCAAGAGAGGATCATATCTTTCATTTTTAAATACAGAAAACTGGTGGGATCTCCCTTTGATATTCCTGTTCAGAGGGATCATACTATTACTGCAAACACCGAAGGTATTCAATTTCTTGATAAAATTCATTTAAAGGAGAATCCCTTATGAGAAGCAATAATAGAATCGTCGTACCAGAAGCAAAAGCCGCAATGAACAAATTTAAAATGGAAGCAGCCAACGAAGTTGGCGTAGATCTGAAACAGGGTTATAACGGTCACCTGACCTCCCGTGAAGCAGGTTCTGTTGGCGGCCAGATGGTTAAGAAAATGATCGAAGCCTACGAAAACAAAATCAAAGAATAGTGAAAAACAAAAAAGGCAGTCCGTACGGACTGCCTTTTTACTGTTTAATTGGCTGCGGCGCTGATTCCAAAGGAATCGACCATATCTGGAAGGGTACCCTGAAAGACCAATTCTTTCTGGGGCAGATAGATAAAATCCTTCGGTACATAGAGGGAAGGATCCTTTTTCAGCTGCACGGCACGAGCTTCCCGCAGTACCTCGGCAACGAACTGAGAACAGAAATAACGGTTCTTCCATTTATGAGGGATCTGCAGCATAACCATCAGAACCCCAAGTTTCGAGTACTGTAAGTTGGGTTTTCGTTCAACAAAAGATTGAAGAATGGCTTGGATTCGCTCATAAGCATCCTCGGACACGGGTATCTCATACAACTGACAGGGAAGAGGTTTCCAATCCGGACGAATATAACGGGTCAGCTTTTCCACACGGAAACCGGTGTTGGCAAAGCTGTAAAAGGTGTTCTTATCTTCCTCCATCAAACCGATCGATGCATGGGTATAACGAAATCGGGTCCATAAGGAGAAGGTCTGAGGACCAGGACCGGGAAAACGGAGCAGGAGAATAGAAATCTTTTTCTGTACTTTTTTCTGGAGCTTATCCTGCAGCTGATCCAGTGCGGAACGGGGATCAATATGGTTCATCGGAGTTCATCCTTTCCGTCGACACAGATTTTATGTAACGATTGTAACACATGATAGCCTCGTTTGTAAAGCAACAAATTCCCAATTTGTGTAGGAATATTTTATGAGAAGAAAGGACTTTCTCTGAGAAATTTGTAAATAAATTGCGAAGATCATTGACAAGGGTCGTTTTTTAAGGGTACACTGATGATACTGTTATGAACGGAAAGGAAAACGATCCATGAAATATAAAAAATTTATAGCTCTCTTGCTGGTGGTTTGTCTGCTGCTGAATTTGTGTGGCTGCAAACCGCAAGAGGAGGAAGTGCCAGAGGAACCGGTAGATCCAAACTTCCCAATTACTTTGGAAATCGAAAATGACAGCGTTACGATTCACGAAGCCCCAACCAGTATTGTATCCCTGTCTCCGGCTATTACGGTGCTGTTTGATGAGCTGGGACTGGATGATTTGCTGGACGGTGTCAGCTCCTATGCACCGGCAGAAGTTGCAGCAAAAAAAGACTGCGGTACTGCTCAGAATGTGCAGCTGGAAACAGTAAAAGAGATCAGCCCGGATCTGTTATTTACAGATACTCCTTTGCTGACAGAGCAGTTGACCCAGCTGCAGCAGATGGGAATGGAAGTGCTTCTGCTTCCTCGCCCGGAATCCGCGGAGGAGATTGTGGAACGGGCTGAATTGATCCTGCTTGCGGTCTATGGCAAGGAAGAAGGCGGCGCCAAGGCAATCGAATTCCGGAAAGCCTGGGAAGAACAGTGGAAGCCTTTGGAAGATGCAGGAATTGCTGTTGTAGAAGAAGAGAAAAAATCTGTTCTGCTTCTGGCGGATCTGGATCTGGTTGCAACGGGAGACAGCTGGGAGGGTCAGCTGCTGAAGCTGATGGGTATGAACAATCTGTCAGACGAAGGCAAGGATTGGCAGCTGCCACAGGCCCAAACGGATGAAGCTGGTACGGTTACTTATTTGTACGACGATGTCGTTGTGGAATGGAATCCGGATGTGATCTTCTACAACAGTCAGTTGGATGTGGAAACCATCAAAGCCAGTGAGCTGTATTCGAACAGTTCTGCCGTGGGAAATGTTGCTCTGTACCCAGTGGATTGGGGAACTCTGCAGCTGCAAAATGGTGAACTGCCGGAAATGCTGGGCAGTATGGTGGAACAGGTATACCCGGATGTCTGGGAACTGATTCAGGATGCCATTGAAGAAGCAAAAGCGGCCGAGGAGGCAGCTGCTCAGGAAGAAGCAGAGAACGAAGAAGAAAAGGAAGAATAAGCAGAAGGCTGTACCAATCGTACAGCCTTCTTTCTTTTGCAGGAAAACGGAGCATATTTATGAAAATTAGAAGGAGATTTCCAGGGAGCTGCAGCGCCTGGGTCAAAAATTTGGCTAATCTGTACAGAGCAACCCCCTGAATTTTTACTGCTTCCTTGTTCAAATTCTTCGAATAATCCTTGCAAAAGAGAAGGGTATTTATTATAATTGAATAGTGATCGAAAAAAATGATGGCTGAAATTTTATGATTTTGACATATCTGATTCGATGATATACGGCTGCAGACCCGCAGCCACCGTGCCGATTCCGGCATAATTTCGAAAGGGGCGATTTTCTATGAAACAATATCTTGCAGGAAGGATCCGTAATGTGGTACTGGCAGGTCATTCTGACTCCGGTAAAACTTCTCTGGCTGAGGCAATGCTCTACAAAACCGGCGCAACTGAGCGTCTGGGTAAAGTAGCAGAGGGCAATACCGTTTGCGACCATGATCCGGAATCCATTAAGAGAAAGGCTTCCGTGTCTTCCTCCGTGGCACCATTCGCATGGGGCTCCACCAAAATCAACCTGCTGGATACCCCTGGTTTGTTCGACTTTGAAGCAGGCCTGTACGAGGGTATCCGTCCTGCAGAATCCGTTCTGATTGCAGTATCCGGTAAAGACGGTGTTTCCGTTGGTACCGAAAAAGCTTACGCTTTGGCTAAAAAACAGCAGAAAGCTACCATGTTCTTCGTATCCAAACTGGATGTAGAACATAGCGATTTCTATAAAGTTCTGGAAGGCCTGAAAGGCCAGTTCGGTCCATCTGTCTGCCCAATCGTTGTTCCTTACAGCGAAAATGAGCAGGTACAGTGCTACATCAACCTGATTGACCAGAAAGCATACAAATATGACGAAAAAGGCGAACCTTCTGAAGTGGCTATGCCTGATATGGGCCACCGTCTGGAAGGTCTGCAGGCTGCAATCTCTGAAGCAGTTGCAGAAGCTGACGAAGAACTGTTCGAGAAATACTTCTCCGGTGAACAGTTCACCCGTGATGAAATCATCAAAGGTGTACGCAACGGCGTAAACAACGGCGCAATTTCTCCTGTCCTCTGTGGCTCCAACGCTACTCTGGAAGGTATCGATATGGTTATGGACGCAATCGTTGACCTGCTCCCATCTCCATGGGAAAAAGGCAGCGAGATCGCTGAGGATGCAAACGGTGAAATGGTAGAAGTAAAATGCACCGACGAAGCTCCTCTGGCTGCATATGTGTTCAAAACCGTTGCTGACCCATTCGTAGGCAAACTTTCTTACGTGAAAGTTGTTTCCGGTAAACTGGGCGCAGACTCCAATCCAATCAACATGCGTACCGGTCAGCCAGAGCGTCTGGGCAAAATCGTTTACATGCGCGGCAAAAAACAGGAAGACACCGCTTACATCACTGCTGGTGATATCGGCGCTGTAACCAAACTGGCTACCGCTCTCAGCGGCGACTCTCTCTGCGATCCTAAATTCCAAGTTCGTTTCGAGCAGACCGCTATGCCAGCTCCATGCTACTCCAAAGCAATCAAATCCAAAGATAAAGCAGACGAATCCAAGATTGCTGCTGCAATCCAGAGAGTTCTGGAAGAGGACCCAACTGTTTCCTACGAAAATAATGTGGAAACCAGACAGCAGCTCCTCTCCGGTCTGGGCGATCAGCATCTGGAAGTTGTTCTGTCCAAACTGAAAAATAAATTCGGCGTAGAAGTTACTCTGGATCAGCCTCGCGTTGCTTACCGTGAGACCATCCGTAAAAAAGTAAAAGTTCAGGGCCGTCATAAGAAACAGTCCGGTGGTCATGGTCAGTTCGGTGATGTTTGGATCGAATTCGAGCCAACCGTAGGCGACTTCGTATTCGAAGAAAAAGTATTCGGTGGCGCAGTTCCTAAGAACTTCTTCCCAGCAGTTGAAAAAGGTCTGCAGGAAGCAATCAAAAAAGGTACTCTGGCAGGCTACCCAGTAGTTGGTCTGAAAGCTAATCTGGTTGACGGTTCCTACCATCCGGTATACACCTCTTAAATGGCCTTCAAGATGGCTGCTTCCATCGCATTTAAAGCTGGTATTCCAGACGCATCCCCTGTTCTGCTGGAGCCAATCTGCAGCCTGAGCGCTTACATTCCAGACTCCAACACCGGTGATATCATCGGCGAGCTGAACAAACGCCGCGGTAGAGTTCTGGGTATGAACCCAACCAACGATGGCCTGCAGGAAATCGTTGCTGATGTTCCACAGAGCGAAATGTCTGACTTCGCTACCGCTATGAGATCCATTTCTCAGGGTCGTGGTTACTTCACTATGGAATTCGCACGCTACGAACAGGTTCCATCTCATCTGGAAGCTAAAATCGTTGAAGAAGCTGCTAAGCTGAACAATGAAGACTAATTGAAACAACAAAGCGCCCTCAAAAGAGGGCGCTTTTTCTATGATATCATAGGTTAGTAAAAGGCAGACCGTTCGGTCTGCCTTTTTGTATATCCTTTCTTTCACAAGTTCCACAGGACATAGTGGAAAACTTAAAACAGTTCCGGCGGGGCCAAAGGCTGCCCCATGCGTTCCAAGAGAGTAATGTACCATGCTGCCTGCAGTTCTTCCGGGAAGGACGGTACGAAAAGCAGCAAGTTCTTTGGAGAGTCCTCCTGCAGGAAAAGCAGCTGGAGCTGTTCATACAGATAAACGCAGATGTACATGCGGTCGTGCTCTTTTAGTTCCTCGATAATTTTCGGAATGGAGCTCCAGCCCTGTAGAGAAAGATCAGCCTCTTGACGAACTTCATGGAATTCACGAAGGATTGTTTCATGGAAACGGGAGAATGTCTGTATCTCTGTGGGGTCCACATGGAAAATCTCACCGGCATGTTCTGCCATTCGAAGGAAAATCTGTCCGATGCTAACTTGTTCTTCCGGAATATCCAAAGACTCAAAGTGTTTCAGTATACTGCGGTAAAGAGAGGATTCCAATGTGTTGACTAAGGGTAAATGATGAAGCCGTGCCTGTGCCATGGTATTGATCAATACAGTCAACAGCTGCGGAACAGTGTTTTTGCAGTCCTCTGGCAGGAAGGCGTAGCTCCAGCCATAGTAGCGGCCAAAGACCTTCATGGTGTCCAGATAACCCAAGGCTATATTACGGCGCGCGTAGGTTTTATCGAACAGGATAAAGGGCCCAAGATTCCACTGAGAACGGATCAAGGTCAGTTTATCCGGATCGATTTTCGGTTTACGGATAATTCCCATAGACTGAAGATCTACGGCGATGATTTCCTCGGCGCCCATGCGTTGAGCCAGATTCATCGGAAGATTATCGTGATAGCCACCGTCGATATAACGAGTGCCATTGATTTCTTTCACCTTAAAAGCGGGGAAGCATGCCGAAGAAGCCAGCAGATAATCACAGACCTGACCTTCCGGGATCTGTTCCTTGGTCAGTTCCACCGCTTTCAGCAGAGGGTACTCTACCGTGACCAAAGCGTAGTCAACAGGGGAGGAGCGGAAGCGTTTTTCATCCAACAGGCTGCGGATCTTGTTTTCCAGAGGAGTAATGTCGCAGCCTCCCTGTTCCAGTACATCCAGTACAAAATTGCGCCAGACCGTTGGCGTATCCATGTCGCTTAAATCGTCATCGCTGAGAATATCAGTCATCACATCTTTGGAGGAGATGTTTTCCCACAGTTTTATGGCAGCATCATAGTCCCCCTGTACCATCAGTGCGCCATTCAGGGCGCCCACAGAGGAGCCGGTGACAATATCAAAGTTGATGCCCAGTTCACGCAGGGCTTTCCATACACCGATCTGATAGGCACCTCGCGAGCCGCCGCCAGCCAAAACCAAAGCTCGTTTTCCCATAACTATTCCTCCTTTTCCAAGGTTTCTATTCTGATTTTATCATAGCATGGTAAGTCTGGAAAGAAAATGAATAAATTTTTAATTCATAATGAATTGTATTGACAGTGTTTTTTCTGTATGCTATATTGAAACTGTACTAAGCGAACTAATACAGTTAATACGATATATCATACGGTGAAAGGAGGAGTTGCAGTGATAAAACTGGATATGCAAAGCCGCAAACCCATTTATGAACAGCTGAAGGAGCAGATTCTGCGCTTGACCATGCTGGGGATTTTATCGGCAGACGAAAAGCTGCCCTCAGTTCGCTCCCTGGCACGGGATGTTGGTATTAACCCCAACACCGTACAAAAGGCCTATCAGGAGCTGGAACATGACGGAATTATCTATACTGTCGGCGGCAAGGGCAGTTTTATTGCCGGGAATGCAGAAGGTGTCCAACAGAGGAGAGAAAAAGCGCTGCTGGATGTAGCGGCAGCGATCCGACAAGCCTGCAGCAGCGGCTGCGGAGCAGAGGAGATCCTGCAAAGAGTGAGAGAAGTGATCAAGGAGGAAACAGACCATGATTAAAGCCTGCAATCTGATAAAACGATTTGACCAGCTTGCGGCGCTGGATTGCCTCAATACGACCATTGAAGATGGCTGCATCTGCGGCTTGGTCGGTTCCAACGGCGCTGGCAAATCCACCCTGCTTCGTCTGATCGCCGGTGTATACCAGCCGACAGAAGGCAGCATTACCGTGGATGAACAGAATATTTATGAGAACGAAGAGATCAAACAACAGATTTATTTTGTACCGGACGATTTGTACTTCTTCCCCGGCTCCACCATGGATGATATGGCGAAATATTTGAAAAAACTGTACCGCAACTGGAGTCAGGAGCGTTATGAGGATCTGTTGACCAAGTTCCCTATGAGTCGCAGTGCAAAGCTGCATAACAGCTCGAAAGGCATGCGCCGTCAGGCAGCACTGATTTTGGCTTTGTCCTGTCAGCCGAAATATTTGCTGTTGGACGAAGCTTTTGATGGCTTGGATCCGGTGCTCCGTTTGGCCTTGAGAAAGATCATGGCAGACGATGTGGCACAAAGAGGTATGACGGTTCTGATCGCCTCCCATAACCTGCGGGAGCTGGAGGATGTCTGCGATCAGGTGGGCTTGCTCCATCAGGGACACATTCTCTTCCAGAGAGAACTCAACGATTTGAAACTGGGCTTCTGCAAGGTGCAGGCCGCCTTCAAACCGATGGTTCCGGAGGAAGAGCTGAGGAAAGAGCTGGATATTCTAAAGCTGGAGGTCAGCGGCAGTATGGTCAGCATTGTGGCAAGAGGTACCGTGGAGGAAATCAGCGACAAGCTGGAACAGTTCCATCCACTGTTCTGTGAGGCTGTGTCCATGATGCTGGAAGAAATCTTTATTTACGAAATGGAGGCAGTGGGTTATGATTACAACAATGTCCTCTTCTAATAACAATATGAGTAAGAATTCAAATAAAACCCTGTCCGGGTTCAAAAAGGACCAGTTTGCCTTCCTGTACCGTTTCGCTTTAAAGAAAAGCGCAGGCTGGACAGCCATCTACACCATTCTGCTGTTCCTCAGCTATCCATTGCTGGTTTACAACGAAACAGCAGAAGTAGCCAAAAGATACGCAGAGGACTATTTTGATCGGATGAATTATCTGATGAACTATCATACGGTCAATGCCTTCTGTGTCAGTGCCTTGATGTGTGGCATGGTATTAGTATTTTCAGCAGTGCTGTACTCCTATATGCACAATAAACGCTCTGCTGATTTCTTCCACAGTATGCCGGTAGACCGCAGTATCATGCTCAGCGCCAACTTTGCGGCAGGCTTGACCAATCTGGTTGTTCCGATTTGGTTGAACAGCTTACTGGCGGCACTGGCCTATCCAATTCTTTTGCCGAAGCTGGATGCTGGGAAGATTTTTCAGGTTATGGGTGCTGAGGTTCTTGCATGGACAGCAGGAGCTTTTATCCTGCTGGCAATCAGTACGCTGGTAGCCGTTACGGTTTCCACTGCTGTAGAAAATGTAGGCTATACTGTGGCACTGCTGCTGGAGGGTTCCATTCTTCTGCTGATTTGGGATATGGCCTGCAGCAATGTTTTCGATACCTATCTTTCTATTTTTGACAGCAGCCGGATCACAGCGGCTTGGGGTGACTTGCTCTACTATCTGTCCCCTGTTTTTGCGCTGGGCAGAACCATCGTCGCAGCGGTCGGAAATAACTGGAATCATCCTCGGCTTGTGCTGGCAACCAACGACTGGCTGCCATTGGTACTGTGGCTGCTGCTCTCTGTAGGAGCTTTGTATCTGGCAATCTGTCAGTATACTAAGCGCCAGAGCGAGCGTGCAGAACAGTGGGGCCGTCAAAGCTGGTTAGGCTTTGCAGTGAAGCTGATGTCCGCCGTGATTGGAGCTTTCCTCTTTGCGGTTACCTTGGGCGATACTTTGAATCTTGACCCTCAGCTTATCTATATCTTTGGTGCATTGACCGGCGCGCCAATTACCTACATGATTATCGAGGCGATTACCAATAAAGGCTTCCACAATATGAAAAAATGTCTGCCTTATGTGGGTGCTGCCATGGGAATCATTTTCGTGTTCAGCCTGTACTTTGCGGTAGATGGCTTTGGCTATGATGAGAAGATCCCGAAGGTCAGCGAAGTAAAGACAGTCAATCTGGAAATCAGTCACTTTGACTTGCCGGAGAAGCATACAGATGAATATGCGGAAAAGTTTGATGGTGATTACGATAACGCCGGAGACTATGTGTATGATACTCAGCTGCCGGAGTTCAAGGAAGAGGAAACCATCGAGCTGATCACCGATATTCATAAAACGACCCTTGGAAGAGAAGGCGAGTATCTGGGCTATGGTCGTGTATCCTATCAGAGTGGTTTGATTGATACGAACCGCAGTCTGGATATCCGTGGCGGCAACAGTGATAATCTGCTGAGGCTGTACCATAGTGACGAATATTTGGAAAAATACAATCCATTCTTTGAGTTGAAGAGTGAGTACCTCAGCTTTGTACAAATCAGTGATAAACTGGGTGTGTCCATTGGCAATGGCGAAATCCCCGCAGAGAAGTGGGATGAACTGCTGCAGGCCATTCGGGACGATTTGAAAAATGCAGAACCGGAGACACTGCGGAATACCGACAGCAATGTAGAGCTGGCAGAACTGGCCTTTGTTACCAAATACCCAAAAGAGATTTACGAGCAGTATGGCGAGCGCTACCATTATGATACTATGGTTCGCTATCGTGTTCGCATCAGCGACAGTAATACCCGTCTTCTGCTGGAGGAACTGGGAATAGAGCTGACCGTGCAGGATACAGCACTGGAGAGCTTGCTCAGTGCACAGATCTCTCAGGCTTATCGGAATTCTTCTGGCCCGGGCATGAGCAATTATGCTGGTGCAGGTGTCTTGGAACGCTATGAGTATTATGTCAACGAATTTGAAATTCAGGACAGCGAATTGCTGAAAAAAGCAGCCAACGGCATGACTTCTGTCTACAGTGGCTACGGTGATCAGTATATGCTGGTTCTGTATCGCAAGAATGTAGTTGAAAATGAAGTGCTCGTCCATGAATACTATGTGGATCGTAAAGTGATTGCAGAGATCATGGCAGAGTCAGACACCTACTATGCGCCATACATTCTGAACAATGAGGAAAGTGAACGCATCGGTGCGGAAGTTGAGACAGCCTCCAAAGAGGTTCTGGAAGCATCCATTGAGCCAGTGGTGGAAGAATATGTTTCCTGGGAAATGGCACTGTCTTTGGAAAATACGATTTCGCTGAAGACTTATCTGCAGGAAAACTTCCCGGAGATCTTGGAAGGAAAAACAGCTGCTGAGCTGGAGTGCATGGAGCATACTCCATTCCTCAATGAAGAGGGAAAACGCCTGCATATTAGCTTCTAAACAAACGACTTCAATCAAACAAAAAGGCAGCCTCCCAAAGGAGGCTGCCTTTTTACAACAAAAAACTCCCCTGCCGCAGCAGGGGAGAAAAGAACGAAATTATTTTTTGAGACCTTTTTCAGCCAGCAGTTTGTTAATGCGGTGAACAGGCTCCAGCAGATCGCTGATGGACTCGTCGTGGTTCAGAGTATCGATCAGGTAAGCAATGTATTTAGACATGTCAACTTCCTGGTACCATGGACGGTCGATCAGTTCCTGTGGACGGTAGTTCAGGTTGGTGGTGAAGACTTTGGTGATGTGGCCTGCTTCGTAAGCAGCATCGAATTTCTCCAGACCATTGCAGAACAGACCGAAGGTGGTGCAGATGAAGATTCTTCTTGCGCCGGCAGCTTTCAGTTTTTTACCGATATCCAGAACGGAGTCACCGGAGGAGATCATGTCGTCAACAACGATCAGGTCTTTACCGGTTACATCAGAGCCCAGGAAGTCATGAGCAACGATTGGATTACGGCCGTTTACGATAACAGAGTAGTCTCTGCGTTTGTAGAACATACCCAGGTCAACACCGAGAACGGAGGAGTAGTACATGCAGCGACCCATACCGCCTTCGTCAGGGGAGATGATCATCAGGTTGTTCAGATCCAGATCAGGAACATTGTTTACCAGTGCTTTGATGAACTGGTAGGTAGGCTGTACATTTTCGAAGCCGCCCTTCAGTGGAATAGCGTTCTGTACACGAGCGTCGTGAGCATCGAAGGTGATGATGTTCTCAACACCCATATTTACCAGTTCCTGCAGAGCCAGAGCACAGTCCAGAGACTCACGAGTGGAGCGTTTGTGCTGACGGCCTTCGTACAGCATAGGCATAATAACATTGATACGGTGAGCTTTGCCGCCGATAGCAGCGATAATGCGTTTGATATCCTGGAAATGATCATCCGGGCTCATTGGCACTTTCATACCGTACATATCGTAAGTAACACCGTAGTTGAATACATCGCAGATGATGAAAATATCATGGCCGCGAGCAGATTCCAGCAGAGTACCTTTTGCTTCACCGGAGCCTAAGCGTGGACATTTGGTTTTCAGCAGGTAGGTATCGCGGATATAGCCGTTAAAATCAGCGTCAGCAGCCAGCTCGCCGTGACGGGCAGAGCGCCATTCAGTCAGGTAAGCGTCTACTTTGCTGCTGATGTTTTCGCAGCCTTTCATGCCTACAACGCTGAGCATGCCAACAGGGATAGAAATTTCATGTGTCTGGTTTGCCATAGGGAATCGTCCTCCTCAATGATCCTTGTCTGAGAAACAGCGGGGCTGTTTTTCTATATTTCGACATCTCTATTATAAAGCAAAAGCCTCCCGATTGCGAGAGGCTACGAAGCGAATTTTTTATTTTTGGAGAAAGAGCAGTAAAAGCCCGCTAACATTCTGCCTTTTTTCGGCAAAAGGCCGAGAACTACTTGTGATATTTGGAATTGTTATTGATGGCACAGGCGCGATACAGCTGTTCCAGCACCATAACACGAGCCAGCTGGTGAGGGAAGGTCATACGGGACATGGACAGACGAAGCTGAGACTGCTTCTTCACCTTCTCCGACAGACCCCAGGAACCACCGATAATAAAGGAGATGTGGCTGGCGCCCTGTACCTGTGCGGCAGAGATCTTCTGGGCCAGCTGAGGAGAAGAGAGCATCTCACCTTCAATGCACATGGTGATGACATAGCTTTGAGCTGGGATCTTAGCCAGAATAGACTGACCTTCGTTTTCGATACAGTCTGCGATTTGAGCAGGAGAAGGATCTTGCGGCAGCTTACTTTCCGGCAGTTCCAGAATATTTAATTTGCAGTAGGAGGATAGGCGCTTTTGGTACTCTTCACAAGCCTTACGCAGGTAGTCCTCTTTCAGTTTTCCAACAGTGATCACATCGATCTTCAGCATGAATATGTACCTCCTAAAAACAAACAGGTTCGCTGATCTGCGTGTGTTTTGCCACCTGCAGATGGACAGTATGATAACCGGCCAAATCCAGAGCGTTTCGGGTAGCAGAAAACGCCAGCTCCGGTAAGTTGTTATTTTGGCTCAAGTGCCCCAGAATCAAGTGTTCTACACCGTGCTGAGCCAGCTTGACCGCAGTTTCCGCACAGTCCACATTGGACAGGTGACCGATAGAAGAAGCGATGCGGCGTTTCAGCAGATAAGGATAGGAGGAGCACATCAACATACCATCGTCGTAATTGGATTCTAGAAGAACAGCCTTGCAGGGCAGGAGGAACTCCATGATTTCCGCTGTCATATGTCCAAGGTCGGTAGCGACTGCCAAAAGCTGATTTTCCGGAGTACGGAACTGGTAGCCCACACTGCCCACGCTGTCATGCGGCGTTGCAAAGGAGCGCAGTTCTATGTCGTGGATCAGGAAGGCCTCCTCTGGCAAAGGAACCAGTGGAGTGTGCTCCGGGATCTTCATGGTTTGGCGAATATGATCCAAGACAGGCTGGGTGCCGTAGACCGGGCAGTGGAGCTTTTTCAGCAAAACGGGCAAAGCCTTGACATGATCGGAATGTTCATGGGTCAGCAGTATGGCATCGATTTCTTCATAGTGAGATCCAAGCTGTTCCAAAGCGCTGCAAATTGCTTTGCAGCTGAGTCCGGCATCCACCAGCAAAGTGGTGCTTCCGCTTTTCAGCAGTGTGCTGTTGCCGCTGCTGCTACTGCCAAGAGGACAGAATATAGTCATAGGGCACCTCCTTTCAAAAGAACCGAATGTAACAAGAAAAAACCGGACAGGAGGACCTGTCCGGTCATGGGTCATATTTACTGTGCCTGTGGGAGTACAGAGTCGGGAGTAGTTACCTTTTTGATTTTAGCTCCCAGATTCTGCAGTTTCAGAATAATATCCTCGTAACCACGCTCAATGTAGTGGATATCCTCCAGTTCGGAGGTGCCCTTTGCACAAAGCGCTGCCTGCAGCAGTGCTGCGCCGGCACGCAGGTCGGTTGCTTTTACAGGCGCACCGGAGAAGTGAGAAACACCTTCGACAACGGCAACTTTACCGTCGACCTGAATTTTCGCACCCATTCTGCGGAGCTCGTCCACATATTTGAAGCGGTTATCCCAAACACCCTCAGTCACGATACTGGTGCCCTCTGCCAAGGCCAGCAGAGTGGTCATCTGCGGCTGCATATCTGTTGGGAAGCCAGGATGAGGCAGGGTCTTTACATTGACTTTTTTCAGTGGCTGATTGCGGACGATGCGGATGGAATCATCGTATTCGGTGACTTCTACACCGGCCTGCAGCAGCTTGTCTGTAATGGATTCCAGATGTTTTGGAATAACATTTTTGATCAGAACATCACCGCCTGCAGCAGCAGCCATAGTCATGTAGGTGCCGGCTTCGATCTGGTCAGGGATAATGGAATAGGTAGTGCCTCTCAGCACATCAACGCCATGGATCTTGATCACATCAGTACCTGCGCCGCGGATATCTGCACCCATGGAGTTGAGGAAGTTAGCCAGGTCAACAATATGAGGCTCTTTTGCGGCATTTTCCAGAATGGTCAAACCTTTTGCTTTGACAGCAGCCAGCATGATATTCACAGTTGCACCGACAGAAACCACATCCAGATAGATGTGGGAACCGAACATTTCTTTTGCAGTGGCATGGATAAAGCCGTAGTCCGTAGTAACCTCAGCGCCCAAAGCCTCAAAACCTTTGATGTGCTGGTCAATCGGACGCACACCAAAGTTGCAGCCGCCCGGAGGAGAAACATGGGCTTCATTGAAGCGGCCCAAAAAGGCGCCAAGGAAGTAGTAGGATGCTCTCAGATGGCGGGAGGATTCATATGGAACCACAGGTTCCGAAATATAGGAAGTGTCGATTTCGACACTGTTTTTACCAAGATAGGTGACTTTTGCGCCCAAATCACGGAGGATGCTGAACTGAATGGCAACATCGCTGATATTTGGCACATTTTCAATCACACAGCGGTCTTTGGCCAAAATGGTGGCAGGGATAATAGCGACAACAGCGTTTTTGGCGCCGCTGATTTCCACTTCACCATTGAGACGATTGCCGCCTTCGATGATATATTTTTCCAAGATGGGTCTCCCCTTACATTGTTTTTTTAGGGTATGCTATAAAAATCGATCAAATCGTAAAATTCAAACATAGTATGTCACAGCCAAGGAGAATTAATGGCTGCAAATTCTGACACGGCAGGCCAGTTTATAACAGGCCTTTCCGATTCAGTACGATGGTGACGATCACCATTAAAACCGCTGCCATTGCGATGGCAGTGGAGAAGGTCGGGAATGGAAGACCACTGACATTCATACCATACATACCGAAAATAATATTCGGAATTGTCATAATGATTGTCAAAGAAGTCAGAACCTTCATCACATTATTCAAGTTATTGGAAATAATGGACGATACAGCGTCCATGGTTCCGGAAAGAGTGTTGGAGTAGATGGAACACATCTCAATGGCCTGTTTGACCTCGATGATCACATCTTCCAGCAAATCTTCGTCCTCTTCATACAAGCGGATAATACGGCCGCGCATGATTTTTTCCAGCGTTACTTCGTTGGATTTCAGAGAGGTGGAGAAGTATACCAGAGATTTTTCCAGGTTCAGCAGCTGGATGATCTCTTCATTTCGCATCATTTTATGAAGCAGGCTCTCCGTGGTATTGGATAGCCGGTCAATCTGTTTTAGGTACTGCAGGAAGCGGGAAGCAACACGCAGCAGCAATTTCAGGAAGAACTGAGTCTTCTGATGGGTCTGAAGATTTTTCACAATGCCCTGACGGAATTCTTCCAGGATCGCATTGCTTTTCAGAGAAATGGTTACGATCTGCCGGGGGGTATAAAGAATCGCCATAGGCATCGTGGAGTAAACCAGAGTATTGTCCTCCTTACTGCCTTCCGCGATCGGTACATCGACGATGATCAGAGTGTTGTTTTCATCATCACTTTCAACACGGGATGCTTCCTCTTCGTCCAATGCGGCGCGAACAAAGTCCGGCTCCAAATGCAGGGTATTGACCAGCAGATTGATTTCTTCTTCGGTAGGAGCAATGGCGCTGACCCAGCAGCCATCCTCCATAACAGGGATCTCGACAATTCGATTGTTGACAGTTTTATAGAAATTGAGCATAGGCGACCTTCTTTCTCACGGTCAGTCAGCCTCTACATGGCCCTGACCATCGGATTCAGTTTTACAGCGACTGTTCGCGTCAGGGTTCATGTTCTCACCTCGATATAAAATGGATTCTGTCAGTGGGCCTATTCACACAAAAAGGCGCAAATAGCCCTTGGGTATTCCTATAACAGTCTAATTATAACACAAAATTTGATACTTGCAAGACGGTAATGCTTTGTGTCTATGCGGAATTTTTCAGGAAAAAGGCAAAAATAGAACAAAAAGAGGAAAAATATAATCTTTTTCCCAGTTACAGGGAAAAAGAAACCGAAGCCGCAACGGGCGGCTTCGGTTAAAGAATTTATTTCAAATGTTCTTCTACTGCAGCAAAGAGTTTGTCTGCAATCACTGGGATCTGTTCCCGGTCATTGGTTACGATGGTCAGATATACTTTGATTTTTGGTTCAGTACCGGATGGGCGGATGATCACTTTCAGGTTCTGCTCCAGATTGTACTCCAGAATATTGGACAGTGGCAGGCCAATTTCGGATTCCTCACCATTGACTGTGCGTTTGCCGTTCTGGTAGTCTGCATAGCCTACAACCTTGTAGCCGGCAATTTCCTGCAGTGGGTTCTGACGCAGAGTGGACATGATGGTTTTCATCTTTTCCATACCGTCCGCACCCTCAAAGTTGTAGCCTTTAACCTGTGCTTTGTAGATGCCATGACGGGAGAAGATCTCCTCCAAAGCATCGATCAGGGTCATGCCCTTCTGTTTGTAGTACTGGGCCATTTCCACGATGATCATGGAGCCGTTGACAGCATCTTTATCGCGCACATGGTCGCCGGTCATATAGCCGTAGCTTTCTTCAAAGCCCAGCAGGAAGCGATCCTGTTCTCCTTTATCAGCCAGCAGGGAAACCTGTTCACCGATATATTTGAAGCCGGTAAGAACATTGATCATTTCTACACCATAGTATTTCGCCACTTCATCAGCCAGAGGGGTGGACACGATGGATTTTACAGCAACAGGGTTCGCAGGCAGCGTGCCCTGCTCTTTTCTGCAGCGGCAGATATAGTCCAGCATCAGGACACCGGCTTCGTTACCGGTTGGGAGAATGTACTCACCGTTGTGTTTGACTGCACAGCCTACACGGTCGCAGTCTGGGTCGGTAGCCAGAACCAAATCAGCGTCCAGTTCTTTACAGAGGGCAATGCCCAGCTCCAAAGTTGCTTTTTCTTCCGGGTTTGGATAGGTGCAGGTTGGGAAGTTGCCGTCTGGAAGTTCCTGCTCCGGAACAACGGTTGTTTTGATACCCATACGGCTCAAAATGCTGCGAACACAGCGGTTGCCGGCACCGTTCAGTGGAGAGTAAACCACATGGAGATCAGCAGAGGCATCTTTGTTGACACGCAGGCTGTAAACACGATCCAGGAAGGCTTGAACCAAGCTCTCTGGAATGTATTCGATCAGACCTTTTTCCATGCCTTCTTCAAAACTCATATGCTTCACACCGGTGAAAATATCGGTTTTCTTTGCATATTCCAGAACCTGTGCGGCAGCATCCGGGTTCAACTGGCAGCCGTCTGGACCATAGGCTTTGTAGCCATTGTATTTTGCTGGGTTGTGGCTGGCGGTGATAACGATACCGGCTTCACATTTCAGCTCACGAACAGCATAGGACAGAACAGGAACCGGCATCAGCTCCGAGAAAATACGAACTTTGATGCCGTTTGCGGCGAACACACAAGCGGTTTCTTTCGCAAAAACATCACTGTTGATACGGCTGTCATAGCCAATGGCAACGGTGTTGCTTTCGTTTGCCTGGTTCAGATAATCAGACATTGCCTGTGTTGCCTGACGAACAGTATAAATGTTCATGCGGTTGGTACCAACACCCAGAACACCGCGGAGACCGGCAGTACCAAATTCCAGACTCTTATAGAAGCGTTCCATGATTTCTTTTTCGTTGCCTTTGATGGCTTCCAGTTCAGCAGCAAGAGCCGGATCTTCCATTGTTACGGATTCCCAGATGTGATAAGTATCCATGTAGTTCATTGAATAAGCCTCCATTGCTTTATAAAATCGATCTCTTTCCAGAGGTTTCATTCTATTACTTATTATTATAACATAGCTGAAAAGTATTTTACACACCATTTGTGCCGAATTTTAGAGCAGATTTTCAGCATAAGAACCTGAGGAAAACATTGAAGCAAAAAAAGAAATGTGATACACTGATTGGTAGCATAAACTGGAAGGAGGAAGGAGTTTGTACTGTCGTTATCAGAGTTATGGAGTAACAGGTATTGAAGCTTATCAGGTGCAGGTCGAAGTGGATCTGGCCAGAGGAATGCCTAGTTTCGAGATTGTCGGTCTGCCGGATACAGCGGTCAAGGAATCACGGGATCGGGTTCGGGCGGCCATGTCTACCTGTGGCTATGTATTTCCTTTAGGGAAAACGGTGGTCAATCTGGCTCCGGCCTTTGTGAAGAAGAGCGGCCCGATCTATGATGTTCCGATTCTGCTGGCAATTATGAGTGCCAAAGGCTATCTGGAAGAAGCCGGAGACAGCTGTGCTTTTCTGGGAGAGTTGTCTTTGGACGGCACACTGCGCCCGGTACGAGGGGTGCTTTCCATGGTGCTGCAGGCCAGAGAGGACGGCATTGAAGAAATCTTCCTTCCAAAAGAAAATGCAAAAGAAGCCGCAGTGATCCGGGGGATTCGGGTCTACGGTGCGGCACACATCAACGAAATCATTGATCATCTGTCCGGCAGAAGCAAAATGCAGCCTCAGGCTTATGAGCAGCTGCAGGAGCAGGAAATTAACTATCCCATTGATTTAAGTGATGTCAAAGGTCAGCCTTTAGCGAAACGGGCTTTGGAAGTAGCAGCAGCTGGTGGCCATAACCTGCTGTTTATTGGTCCTCCCGGTACTGGCAAAAGTATGCTGGCCAAAAGAATTCCTACCATTTTGCCGCCATTGACAGAGCAGGAAGCCATTGAAACCGCCAAGGTTCATTCCGTAGCCGGTTTACTGGAAGATGGTCTAAAGGTACAGAGACCCTTCCGTTCTCCGCATCATTCTGTCAGCCCGGCAGGTTTAGCAGGAGGCGGATCCAATCCGCTGCCCGGTGAGATCTCTCTGGCACACAATGGCGTTTTGTTTTTGGACGAGCTGCCGGAATTCAGCCGACAATCCATTGAGATCCTGCGGCAGCCCATTGAAGACGGAGTCGTCACCATTTCCCGTGCCAATTCCCGGGTGACCTATCCCTGTAATGCGATGGTGGTAGCAGCCATGAATCCTTGTCCCTGCGGTTATCTGGGACATCCGGGCTTTGACTGCCGCTGTACAGAAAAGGCGGTGGACAAGTATCTTTCCAAGGTGTCCGGACCATTACTGGACCGCATGGATATTCAGGTGGAAGTTGCTCCCTTGGAGTATAAGGATCTGACTTCCCAAAAAGAAGAGGAGACTTCAGCACAGGTTCGGGAGAGGATCTGTAAAGCGAGGACAATACAGGAACAGCGCTTCCGTGGAACAGAAACGATCTGCAATGCAGGTATGACGACAACGCAGCTGCGGCAGTTCTGCCAGCTGACAGAAGAAGCCTCCAAGCGTATGGCCGCAGCTTTTGATCGTATGGGGCTTTCCGGTCGCGCGTATGATCGTATTTTAAAGGTATCCCGTACCATTGCCGATTTGGAGGGCAGTGAGCGGATCGAGAGCCGCCATTTGATGGAGGCTCTGCAATATCGTTCTCTGGACAGAAAATACTGGAGAAGATAGAAAGGAGTTTGTTTTATGGGAAAAATGAAACTGACAAAAGAGGCTTTGCTGCAGAATTTAGGAACCCTTGCAGTGATTTTTCTGGGTAACTTTTTGCTGGCAGCAGGTATTATGATCTTTGTTGAACCAATGAACTTCATGACCGGCGGTGCCACTGGTTTGGGTCTGCTTTTGGAGCATACGACTGGTCTCCAGTTGTCTACCGGTGTTGCTTTGGTAAACATTGCGATGTTCCTAGTAGGACTGGTAATATTGGGCAAGGGCTTTGCAGCAACGACCTTGCTGAGTACCTTCCTGTACCCGGCTGCATTGGCAATTTTGGAACGGATTCCTTCTGTTGCAACAATGAATAATGACCCGCTGCTGGCGGCCATTTTTGGCGGCGGCCTGGTGGGCTTGGGTGTTGGCTTGGTGATTCGTGTGGGCTCCTCTACTGGTGGCATGGATATTCCGCCAATTATTCTCCAGAGAAAATTGGGTATCCCAGTCGCCATTGGTGTCAATGTTCTGGATTTCTGCATTATGCTGACACAGGTACCTTATTCTAATCCACAGACACTGTTCTATAGTTTGATGGTTATTCTCAGTACCACCATTGTAATGGATAAAGTAGCTATGATTGGTGTGACTCAGACACAGGTCATGGTCATCAGTGGCAAATACATGGAGATCAGCCATGCGATCCAGGAAAAAATCGATCGAGGCACCACTTTGCTGGAGGCAGTCAGCGGTCGCTTGAAACAGCCTCAGAAGGTGGTTATGTCTGTTATCAGCAACCGCCAGCTCCACGAGTTGACCGGTCTTGTAAAATCCATTGACCCCAACGCTTTCCTCATTGTAAACCGCATTAACGAAGTTCACGGCAACGGTTTTACCTTAAAATTGGAGGATAAGCCATTGATTGAGGTACCGGAGGACAAATAAACTGGGAATTTTGCTGTTTTTTTAAAAGTGCCTTGCTTTTTTGAAACAGTTGTGATATTATATACCATGTTATTTTTCGTGTAAACAGAAAGAGGTGACTCCGTAATGAAACAGGGTATCCATCCTAAGTATGAGCCAACAGTAGTAAGATGTGCATGTGGTGCAGAATTTGAAACTCGTTCTACCAAAAAGGATCTGCGCGTTGAAATTTGTTCCAAGTGTCATCCTTTCTTTACTGGCAGACAGAAACTGGTAGATTCTGGCGGCCGTGTAGATCGCTTCAACAAACGCTTCAACATGGGCAAATAATGGCAAAAGCCATTCAAGGCGGTGCAGAATCTGCACCGCCTTTCTTTTACTTCTGACCCCATTTTCCAAGGAGGCTGTACCATGAAAGAATATGTCACCATTGCCGCCCCGGCGCAGGACGATTTCTTTGAGAGAAAGTCCCAGTTTATCGGTTATATTGCTCCGGTCAGCACGGAGGAGGAAGCGCTGGCCTTTCTTGCAGAGATTCGAACGAAGCACAGAGATGCCAGACATAACTGCTTTGCCTATGTGCTGCAGAGCGGTGTAAAAAGAGCCTCTGATGATGGAGAACCTCAGGGTACGGCCGGTGTTCCGATTCTGGATGTCGTAGAACGGGAAAGAATCACTGATGTGATCGTCGTAGTGACCCGTTACTTCGGCGGTATTCTCTTGGGTGCCGGTGGTCTGGTGCGAGCCTATGCTCACGCAGCAAAGTTGGCAGTGGACGCAGCCCAGCGCAAGGTTATGAGCCCGGCTGTTTTGGTGCAGGTCAACATGGATTACAATCAGTACGGTAAAATCAACAATGTGTTGTCCAAATATACTTGCATTGTACAGGATACCGCTTTTACCGATCTGGTCTCTATGAAGATCCTGTTCATTGAGCGGGATTTGGAACCCTTCCGTGCAGAATTGACGGAAATGACTGCGGCGACGGTGCAGGCAGAGGAACTGGAACGCTGTATGGGCGAGTTTCCTCTGTAAAATGCGGTTCTTTATCGGAAAATCGGGAGAAAATCGCAAAATTTCAAAAAAACTTCTGCTTTTTTGCAGGAGTTTTTTATTTTATTCCGTATAATTATTATAGGGAAACTATCGAACCAAAGGTTTTTGTTTCCTTTTGGCACAATGAACAGGCTTTTTTGACAGCGCTTTTGCAAATGCGGGCATACTAAAGAGTGACGCTGTCTGCAAAAACGGTCGGAAAGGAGGAAAGCATGATCCCTGATTCCTTTATTCAGGATCTGAAAGCATCCTGTGACATTGAAGATATTGTTTCTGCTTATGTGAAACTGACCCGAAAGGGTAAAAATCTGGTAGGATTGTGCCCGTTCCATTCCGAAAAAACGGGTTCGTTCTTTGTATACCCCCAAACCCAATCCTTCTACTGCTTTGGCTGTGGGGCCGGTGGCGATACCATCACCTTCCTGAAGCGAATTGAGAATTTGGACTATGTGGAGGCCATCCGTCTGATGGCACAGAAGGCCGGTATTCCTGTTCCGGAGGATTCTGTGGACGATCGGGGAGCGAGACTGAGAGCACGAACCTTGGAGATCAATCGGGAAACGGCGCGCTTTTATCATCAGTGCTTGACTTCGGAAATAGGCAAAGAAGCCTATCGCTATTTGATCGAACGAGGACGGACGCCTAAAATTATCCGACGCTTTGGTTTGGGTTATGCACCGGATGATTGGAACTCACTGGTGGATCACCTGAAATCCAAAGGCTTCCGGGAGGATGAAATGGTTGCCTCCGGAATCTGTGGACGGACAAAAAACGGCGGCCTGTACGATCGTTTTCGTGGAAGAGTGATTTTTCCTATTATTGACCTGCGGGGCAATGTGGTAGCCTTTGGTGGACGAGCTATGGGAGAACGAGGCCCCAAATATTTAAACTCCTCGGATACACCGGTGTTTAAGAAGAGTAAAAACCTGTTTGCACTGAATTTTGCAAAAGCCTCCAAGGCGCCGAATCTGATTCTGGCTGAAGGCTATATGGATGTTATCGCCATTCATCAGGCGGGCTTTGATAATGCGGTAGCGACACTGGGTACTTCCCTGACGGAAGAACAGGCCAGAATTATCGCCCAGTATACAGACACCATTATCATTGCCTATGACTCGGATAATGCAGGACAGGCAGCAACCAAGCGGGCTATCAACATTTTTTCCGAAGTAGGTGTCAAGGTCAATGTGCTGAACATTCCCAATGCCAAGGACCCGGACGAATTTCTGCAGAAATTCGGGCCGGAACGCTTCCAGCAGCTGCTGGAGGGCTGTACCAACGCTCTGGAATTTGAAATCAGCAAGATTCGGAATAAGTACGATGTTTCCACACCAGATGGGAAGGTCAGCTTCCTGAAGGACTTTGCCCGTTTGCTGGCAGATATCCGTAATCCTTTGGAACGGGAGGTCTACCTGACCAAAACAGCAGAAGAACTGGGTGTATCTCCGGACGCCATCACAGCGCAGATCCGCTCTATTCAAAAGGGGCGGCGCAGCGCGCAGGCCAAAAAGGAAAAGAACGACACCAGTATTTATATCGGTGACATTGCTTCGGGCCGCAAGGATCTGGACCGCAAACGCAATTTGAAATATGCGGTGGCTGAGGAGCACATTATTGAGATTCTGATCAAAAATCAGGATTATGTGCCCTATTTCCTGAACAAGTGCAGCCCCGGAGAATTTGTAACAGAAGTGAACCGTGAAATCGTCACACTGATCTGCGACCGTGTTATGGCCCACCGTTCGGTGGAGCCGATGGCATTGTCGGCAGATTTATCCACTGAGGCGATGGATCGTTTATCGGGCATCCTTGCCTCCGATACCATTCAGCGGGCAGAACGCAGCCAGTTGGATGAGTATATCGCCATTGTGAAAGAACATCGCAGTGCAAGATCGGAGCAGGAGATCGCCAATATGGATCCCGAAGAGTATTTACGCTATGTGGAATCCTTAAAAGCAAGAAAGAGTTAGGGGGAAGACTATGGCAAACGCGAACAAAGACAAGAAAGCGGTCATTTTCGAGCTGATCGAGTCTGGCAAAGCCAACGGTAAGTTGACGGCGCAGGAAATCAACGATGCGCTGGAGCAGCTGGACTTCGATGTAGAAAAGGTGGATAAGCTGTATGATACACTGGAGCAGCTGAACATCGATATAGTGGATGACCTGGATTTGAGCGAGCTGGAGAAAAAAGGTACCGAGCCGGTGGAAGATGATGAGGCGCTGCTGTCTGTTGACGGCATCAACATCGATGACCCGGTAAAAGTGTACCTGAAAGAGATCGGTCGTGTACCGCTGCTGACTCCAGAGGAGGAAGTGGAACTGGCAGAGCGTATGGCAGATGGTGATCCTTATGCAAGAAAACGCCTGTCTGAGGCAAACCTGCGTCTGGTTGTATCCATTGCAAAACGCTATGTAGGCCGTGGTATGCAGTTCCTGGATCTGATTCAGGAGGGCAACCTGGGTCTGATCAAAGCAGTAGAGAAATTTGACCACACAAAAGGCTTCAAATTCTCCACTTATGCGACCTGGTGGATTCGTCAGGCAATTACCCGTGCAATTGCTGACCAGGCAAGAACCATTCGTATTCCGGTACACATGGTAGAGACCATCAATAAAGTGAAAAAGGTTTCCAGCCAGTTACTGCACAAAAACGGACATGATCCAACAGCAGAAGAAATTGCTGCTGAGCTGGATATGCCTTTGGATAAGGTTCGTGAGATTATGCGTGTAGCTCAAGAGCCGGTTTCTCTGGAAACCCCAATTGGTGAGGAAGAGGACAGCCATCTGGGCGACTTTATTCCGGACGATGACGCTCCAGCACCTGCAGATGCAGCTTCCCATACTCTGCTGAGAGAGGAGCTGGAAGATGTCCTTTCCACTCTGACCCCAAGAGAGAAAAAAGTTCTGGAGCTGCGTTTTGGTCTGGTAGATGGCAGAAACCGTACTCTGGAAGAGGTAGGCAAAGAATTTAATGTTACCCGCGAGCGAATCCGTCAGATCGAAGCCAAGGCTCTGCGCAAACTGCGTCATCCAAGCCGCAGCAAACGACTGAAAGATTTCCTTGACTAAAGAAATCGGAGAGGTGAAACTATGCGCTTTACGATGGAAACCGATTATGCGATCCGAATCGTTCATTGTCTGGCAAAGGCCGGAAAGCGAATGGATGCCAAGACCATTGCGGAGCAATCCGGAGTAACCCTGCGTTTCTCCCTGAAAATTCTGCGGAAGCTGGTTGCTGCAGGTATTATTAAATCCTTCAAGGGTACACAGGGCGGTTATGAGATCGGCCGTCCTTTGGATGAAATCTCTTTGTACGATGTGATCCGTACTGTGGAAGGAGAGTACCATCTTTCCCGCTGTCAGGATGCAGACTATGACTGCGGACGCAGAAGCCCCTGTAAATTCCGTAAGATCTTCTGTGAGATCTCCAAAGAAGTGCAGGAAAAGCTGGAATCCCATAAGTTTTCTGAGTTTATGTAAACGATATAGAAAAAAGGCGGCCAACGGCCGCCTTTTTTGCGTGAGGTTACATGATGTGTTCCTGAGCGCAGTTGTCCACGACCCGGACACCCATGCGATCCCGTGCCGCTACCCGATATTCCGCAATGGAAAGATAATCGTAAGAAGGGCAGATCCGCTTTTCGGGATTGATGCGAATATTGTCCACAATATCCCGTGGAATGTCCGAAGTATCCGCCGGACGGGGATAGTCCTGTGTGCCGTACTGACTGTGAGGAGAGGGCTGTGCTTTATATTTCATCGATATCACCTCATAGACAGGATGTGCAGAGAAAAGAAGGATATTCAAAGAATCCAAGGGGAAGGTTATAGAGAGAAGTCATAAGAAAATTATTGGAAAAACCTTTATTCTTTCCTGTTTCGTGTTATAATACAATCGTTAGAACAGAGCGGGGGATCTTGCTCTGTTTTCAATGCTATGAGTAAAAAGTATTCTTGTGAGGAGGGCTGCAGATATGGTTTTTGCAAATCTGATTTTTATTTACATATTTCTGCCGCTGAATTTGCTGCTTTATTTTTCCACGAAAAATAAAGCCTTCCGAAATGCGATTTTGGTTGTATTTTCATTATTCTTTTATGCTTGGGGAGAGCCGGTATGGGTTAGTTTACTGTTGTTCTCCGCAGTGATCGACTACTGCCACGGCCGAATCATCGAAAAGCACCCGGGGCAATGGCAGGCAAAGGCGGCAGTTGCGTCATCTTTGATCCTGAATTTAGGCCTTTTGGGTATTTTTAAATACAGCGGCTTCTTAGTAGAGAACATCAATGCGCTGCTTGGTATTGGTTTGCCGGTACCGGTCTTTGCGTTGCCAATTGGTATTTCCTTCTACACTTTCCAGACGATTTCTTACACGGTAGATGTGTACCGTGGTGAGGTGCAGGCTCAACATTCCTTCGGGAAGTTCCTTATGTATGTTTGCAGCTACCATCAGTTGGTGGCTGGCCCGATCGTTCGCTATAGTGATATTGCAAAAGAGATCGAAGACCGTCACACAACAGTACAGGACTTCAGCGAAGGCGTGACGAAGTTCTGTATCGGCTTAGCGAAAAAAGTAATGATTGCCAATGTGGCGGGTCAGATGGTGAAACTCTATCTGGATGGCGATGTAAGCCAACTGTCCGTAGCCGGAGCATGGTTTGGCGTTCTGATGTACTCCATTCAGCTGTACTACGATTTTTCCGGTTACTCGGATATGGCCATCGGTTTGGGCCGTATCTTTGGCTTCCATTATCCGATCAACTTCAACTATCCTTATATTTCAAAAAGCGTGACCGAATTCTGGCGCCGCTGGCATATGACATTGGGCAGCTTCTTCCGGGACTATGTGTATATTCCGCTGGGAGGCAATCGTCGCCATCAATGGCTGAACATTGCCGTTGTTTGGTTCCTGACCGGTCTGTGGCATGGTGCAAGCTGGAACTTCATTCTTTGGGGCGTTTATTACGGTGTCCTGCTGGTGATTGAAAAGGTATTTCTGTTGAAAGTACTGAAGAAAATACCAGCAGTATTCGGCCACTGCTATGCATTGTTGGCAGCTGTGGTTGGCTGGGCTATTTTCTATGTGACCGATATGGATAGATTGGGCGCTCTGTTGTCCACGATGTTTGGCCTGTCCGGTGCGGCACTGACCGATCTGCAGCTGACCATTACCGTACAGAACAATATGTTCTGGCTGCTTGCTGCGGTGATTTTCTGCATCCCCATTACCCAGTGGATCAAGGGAAAAGTACAGAGCTTGTCGGAACAGAAACAGGCTCTTTGCCACAGCTTTGCCGCTGTAATGAATATCGCTATTCTGTTCCTTTGTACTGCCCTGTTGGTGGGACAGAGCTATAACCCATTCCTTTATTTCCGTTTCTAAGGAGGTCAGACAGAGATGAGCAAAAAGAAAAAAGAACTGTCTGCCCTGCAGGCTTCCCATGCGGTTAATGTGGGTGTTTTCCTCGTAGTCATTGCCATTATGGGTTTGGCGGCAATTTTCCTGCCAAAACCAACCGTATCGGAATATGAGAAACGAGAACTGGCAACTTTCCCGGAGTTTTCACTGGAGAGCCTGTTTTCCGGCGGCTATATGCAAGAGCTGGACTTGTGGTTTGCGGATACCTTCCCGGCCAGAGAAAAATTTGTAGAGCTGGCTGCCCATAGTGAAGAGCTGCGCGGTTTGCGTGTGGACGATGTAAAGATTCACCAGTCCGGAAATACGACCACCACCGTAGAGCCGCAGCTTCCGGAGGAAAATACAGAGGAAACTCTGCCGGAAAAAGAGACAGTTGAGGAAGAAACTCCTCCGGAAACAGAGCAGGAGGAGACCTTGCCTCCGGAAGAACAAGAGAAAAACGAAGAACAGGAAGAACCACCGCTTGCTGAGACCGATGAGGTGGAGGGTGAGCAGCGAGGCTCTGTCTTTATTTATAAAAATATGGCCCTGCCAATGTTTGGCGGCAACAAAGCAGCGGGCCAGCGCTATGCTGCTGCCCTGGCCAAGTATCAGGAAGCCCTCGATGACAGTGTACAGATCTACAATCTGATCGTTCCGTCTGCAATCGAGTTCTATCTGCCGGAGAAATATAAGAATCAGGGTCTTACCGCCGATGAGTGGGATAATATCAACTACATCTACTCACAGATGGATCCGAACATTAAGACAGTAGATGCGTATACGCCAATGAAAGCTGCGGCTGATGCCGGGGAGTATATTTACTTCCGCACCGACCACCACTGGACGGTACGGGGTGCCTATGCGGCCTATATCGCCTTCTGTCAGGAAGCTGGTTTTGAACCGGTGCCGCTGGAAAGCATGGAGCGGCATGTGATTGAAAACTTTGTCGGTACTCTTTACGGACAGACGCAGGATCTTGTGCTGAAAGAGAATCCGGACTATGTGGAGTACTTTGTTCCTCCAATGGCAACAGAGACCTACCGTTATGTGAAGAATCAGCCGTACACGCCGTATGCGTCCACGATTTTTGCGGATTACGCAACAGGAGGCGGCAACACTTACAGCGTCTTCCTCCATGGAGATTTGCCATTGACTCACATCAAAACGCAGGCGAACACCGGCCGAAAACTGGTAGTGGTAAAAGAGTCCTTTGGTAACGCCTTCTCCCCATTCATGGTTTCCCACTACGATGAGGTCTTTGTTGTAGATCAGCGCTACTTCCAGTTGGGATTGATCGATTTTATCCAGCAGAATGGTGTTACCGATCTGCTGTTTATCAACAACATATTCGCTGCCAATACGGATATCCGTATTAATGAGATTTCACGAATCAAATATCAGGTCTTTGTTCCGCCGGTTGAGGAAGAAGTGGAAGAAGAACCGGTAGAGGAAGAGGACAGCAAGGATAAGGGCGAACAGGACTCCGATGAGGAGGATGAGGAAACGAAACGCAAAGATCGTTACGATCGTTTCTAAAAATCGGGAAAGGAGCCGGTATATGAAAAAAACAATGCTATGTTTTCTTTTGGTACTGCTCTGCGGCTGCCAAAGCTTGCCGGCCAGTCCGATTGGCAGCAGCCAGGAGGAAACACAAACTCTGACACTGGCCATCCCGGAGGACAGCAATGAGCTGCTGAGAGAGGTGGCAAGAGAGCTATCCCGACGGACAGAAGATTTTTCAGCCTATTCTTTGACAGTAGAAATTGTTGAAGAAGAAAATATTTGGGAAGTGATGGAGGAAGGCTCTGCTGATTTGGTGCTGTGCGGCAATAGGCGGGCGCTTTCCGATGCAGTTGAGGTTGGCCAGCTGGAGCTGCCGGCCCAGCCGGAGGAGGAAGGACAGCTTCCGATTCTGTCCTACAGCGGTCATGCGGCCATGTTTGCTATGCTGGAGTATCCCTATTTCTTCCGGGAAGGAGACTGCGTTATTCGGGGAGGTAACGATCCGGATGTGTTGGATGCTTTGAACTATTCTCTGCCGGGAAACTTCCCCATGGAACTGCGGCGCCTGTCCTACAGCAGCTGTTACCACTGGGTGACCAATGATATCCAGGCCTTGGAAGAATATCAGCAGGAGAATACTCCGCTAGATATTCTGCGGGGGCAACTGGAAAAGGGGATTTCCTTATTAGAACCCTGGGGCTATTTGGGAGACAGTGAGATTTATGTGCGAGAAGTAAATCCGGTGGAGGATCTGGCAGACTTCAGTGGAGATACCCTGCTTCTCAGTGCAGGACGATGGAATCTGTTGAATTTCTTCAGCAATCGAGAAAGTATTCGCCAGCTCAGTGCGAAACAGCAGGCGGCCATTGAGGAAGCGATCATATACAGCGGCGGTTATGCCAAAGGTTTAGCCGACGATGAGATGGAATACGCCTTGCGGAAGCTGAAATCCGACGGAGTTCCTATGGAGGAAATTGATATCGACGATTGGTATAGTGCCTTCCAGAGACTGTATCACAGCGGAGCTTATGGAGTCAGTGAAGAACTGACAGATCTGTTATCCGAAAAAGTCGAGCGTTATCATTAAAAAGTAAAAGCGACGCCGGAAGGCATCGCTTTTTTCTTTGGGCAGTCTGTGCTACAATAGAAGTACCAAGAAACGGAGGGGGCTGACCATGACAAGAGAAGAGCGTTATGCATCGATTTACAGCCATGATATTGTTTATTGCCCGCCGCAGGAGCATGGCTGTGCCATGCTGGAGGTGGCCTTGGGCTGCAGTTGGGGAAAGTGCCTGTTCTGCGATTTTGCAAAGGATCCATTTCATGTTCATTCTATAGAGAAAATTGAAGAAAATCTCAAGGTGTTGGGAGAATTGCAGCCGGAAAAAGAACGGGTCTTTTTCCTCGGTGAAAATGCTCTGTGTCTCAGCACAGAAAAACTACTGCGCATCATGGCATTGACGAAACAGTATATGCCCAAAGTCAGCAGCTTCGCTATGTACGCCCGTTTTGACGATGTTCAGAGAAAAAGTGATCAGGAATTGTGGCAACTGCGGCAGGCAGGTCTGAGCGATTTACACATGGGTTTTGAATCGGGGAGTGACTCCATTCTGACTGTGATGAACAAGGGCTTTGGCAGCTTTGAAATGCTGGAAGGAGCGAAGCGGCTGGATCGAGCCGGGATCGGCTATTTCTTTACGGTCATCCTTGGCTTGGGCGGACGGCAATACCGTAATCTGCACGCGCTGGAAACGGCCCGCTTGTTAAGTCGGATGCATCCAAAAGGAATATGGTGTTTGAACCTGAAGATTTGGCCGGATACTCCGTTGGAGCAAATGGTCAAACGAGGCGAATTTGAAATGATGAGCCATTGGGAAATGCTGCAGGAGGAGTGGATCATGCTGCAGCATCTGAATGTAGAAAATTGTTTCTACATGGATACCACGGCATTGAATCAATACACGATACAGGGTTTTCTGCCGCAGGCAAAGCAAGCGATGCTGGCAGGAATGGAAGAATTATTAAGGAGGTCGATGCCGCAATGATGACAGAGGAGAAAGTGTTGCAACTGGCAGCAGAGGGACAGGAGCAGTTGTGGCTGAATCCGAAGAAGGTGGCCTTTGAGAAAGTCCGGAGCGGTTTTCCGGTGACAGAAAGAGAAATGGATGAAGCGGAGCAGCGTTTGCTGCGTTTTGCGCCGTATCTGGCGAAGGTCTTTCCGGAAACAGCAGAGACAGGAGGCATCATCGAATCTCCGCTGCGGGAGATTCCGGAGATGGCTGTCTGGCTTCGGAAAGAATATGGTACGGAGGGCAAATGGCTTTTGAAAATGGACAGTGAGTTGCCCATTGCCGGTTCTATCAAAGCTCGGGGCGGCATTTATGAGGTACTGCAGTATGCGGAGCAGCTGGCAATGGAACAGGGATTGCTGCAGCCGGAGGACGACTATGCCATTTTGGCGGAGGAACCGTTCCGTCAGCTGTTTGCCAAATATACCATCCAGGTTGGCTCGACCGGCAATCTGGGCCTGAGTATCGGTATTATCAGCGCTAAGTTGGGATTCCAGGTGATTGTCCATATGTCGGCGGATGCCAAACAGTGGAAAAAAGAGCTGCTTCGCTCGAAAGGTGTGACTGTCATTGAATATCCGCAGGATTACGGAAAAGCGGTGGAAGAAGGCAGAAAGCAGTCTCAGCTGGACCCCATGAGTTATTTTGTGGATGACGAAAATTCACGCAGCCTGTTCTTGGGCTACACGGTAGCAGGCAGACGACTGAGTCAACAACTGGAGGAGCAGAAAATTCCAGTAGATGCAGAACATCCTTTATTTGTGTACCTGCCCTGTGGCATCGGAGGTGCACCGGGAGGTGTCGCCTTTGGTTTGAAGCATCAGTTCGGAGATCATGTTCATTGCTTCTTTACAGAGCCCACCGAGGCTTGCTGTATGCTGTTGGGTATGGCGACAGGAAAGCATGATGAGATTGCAGTACAAGATATTGGCCTCAGTGGAAAGACACAGGCGGATGGCCTGGCAGTCGGCCGTCCTTCGGCTTTTGTGGGCCGGATCATGGATCCGCTTCTCAGTGGCTGCGGAACGGTGGAGGATATCCGACTGTTCCATTGGATGCGGCAGCTGCTGGAGCGGGAAGGGCTCTTCATTGAACCTTCCTCCTGTGCGGCATTTGCTCTGGCACCGCGATGGAAGGATTTGCAGGAATATATCTGCAAAGAAGGCTTACAGGGGAAGGCGATCACCCATATTGCATGGGCGACGGGTGGTCGGCTGGTCCCACAGGAAGAAAGAGAACAATATATCCACTATGGAGAATAAAGAAAAACACCCTGCCACAGCAGGGTGTTTTTCTATTCAGCAAGGAGAGAAAGAGGATCGATATATTCGTTGTTTTTCTTGATGGTAAAGTGTAAATGCAGACCTTCTGCCGCTTCACAGGGAATCTCGCCAATGACACCGATGCTTTCTCCCATGGCGATAGGATCATTCAGTTTTACAGCCAGATCCTGACCAAGTCCACTGTAGGTCATAACATAGTCTTTGCTGCTGATCTCCACAGAAGTGCCCCAAAGAGGATCATAGGAGATGGCGCTCACCTTGCCGTCACAGGCGGATTTGACCATATCTCCCTGTTCGGCTTTCAAATCCACGCCATTGTGGGTACGCCATTCTTTCAGCGTTTTGTTTTCTACCAGACGGTCACCGCTGAAAGGGGACAGAACCTGCGTGTTCAGAGGCAGCGTGAAGGACAGCGTCTGTGATTTGTCCGATGGCTCCAGCGGTTCGGAGACCGTGACAGATGCTGTGGTATCCTCGGATGAGGAGCCAGAGCTGGAAGAATCGGATGGCTCTTCGGTTGGCACGGATTCCGGCTTGACAATATCGGACTGTTTTTGCTCGACAGGTGTTACTTCGGTATTTTCCGGACTCTCCTGTGCAGAGAGGGACGGATCTATGTTCTCCTGAGGTTCTGTCTGCTGGACCTGAGGAGTTTCGGTAAAAGGGTCCGGCTGAGCGATGCGGTTGTTAATGGTGATCCAAGCGGCGGTTCCTGCACCGGCAAGACATACGGCTAAAGCAACATAGATGCCTTTGCCCAGAAAGAAACGACTAAAATGATTGCGATTATTCATAGTATTAAGCACCTCCAACCATAGTTTGAACGGGAAGGGGATACATTATGCTTGCGGAGGAAGCTTTTGTTGACGATATAGAGCCCAAAGTTCCCGCAACCCCATGATAAGGAGGAAAACGCCAAAAATTTTTCGCAGCAATGGGGATTTCAGGGAACTACTGATCAGACTGCCAAGGATTGCTCCAAGAAGCCCTGCAGGCAGCCACTTTTTCAGGACGCTTCCTTGCAGCAGA
>JAGALG010000126.1 GCA_017848075.1 Oscillospiraceae bacterium
CTGGTTCGGTGCCAGTGCCTTTTACTATATGGTATTGGGAGCAGAACATTTTCTGCTTCTGCGTCACAGCCGCAAAAAGAAAGATCAGTCATCCGCCTGGAAAAGCTACCGTTTCTGCGGCTATAGTCTGCTTCTTTTGACCGTCGCCATCCTCTCCATCCATTTCCACAACATTGTTCGAGGGGACAGCGTCCACTATCCAGGCCATCTGATTTATGCGGCGGCGGCTTATACTTTCTATAGTTTGGTCACTGCTATCATCAAGCTGGCCCGCTATCGCAACAGTCCCAACCCAGTCCATGCTGCCGGGAAGCTGTTGAAGCTGGCTTCCGCTCTGGTGGCCTTATTCTCCCTGCAGATCGCCATGATCGAAACCTTCGGCGATGGCGCCCCATGGCAGCAAATCATGAATATGATGACCAGTACTACGGTCTGTCTCCTGATCATCGGCATGTCTATCCACATGATCCGAAAGGGTTCCAAACAGCTGAACAGTACAAACTAAAAAAGGCTCTCCGAAATGTTTCGGAGAGCCTTTGCTCTGTCAGAATTATGCCAGTTTTGCAACAGCAGCTTTCAGATCTTCCGCGCGGTCGGTTTTCTCCCAGTTCACGCCCAGATCCTCACGACCCATATGGCCGTAAGCAGCCAGCTGACGATAGATTGGTTTTCTCAGGTCCAGAGTTTTGATAATTGCGGTTGGACGCAGATCGAACACTTCGTATACTGCTTTCTCCAGCACTTCGTCAGCAACAACGCCGGTACCAAAGGTGTTCACATTGATGGAAACAGGCTGTGCCACACCGATTGCGTAAGCCAGCTGAACCTCGCAGCGTTTTGCCAGTTTTGCGGCAACCAGGTTTTTCGCAACATAGCGAGCAGCATAAGCAGCGGAACGGTCTACCTTTGTTGGGTCTTTACCGGAGAAAGCACCGCCGCCATGACGGCCCCAGCCGCCGTAGGTGTCAACAATGATCTTGCGGCCGGTCAGACCGGAGTCACCCTGTGGGCCACCGATTACAAAGCGGCCGGTTGGGTTGATAAAGATCTTGGTATTTTCATCCATCAGCTCAGCAGGAACCACTGCTTTGATTACATGGTTCATAATATCTTTGCGGATCTGTTCCAGGCTTACTTCCGGAGAGTGCTGGTTGGACACAACGATGGTATCCACACGAACCGGAACATCGTTTTCGTATTCGATGGTAACCTGAGTTTTGCCGTCCGGACGGAGATAGCCCAGAGTGCCGTCTTTGCGAACAGCAGACAGGCGTTTTGCCAGTTTATGAGCCAGAGAGATTGGCATTGGCATCAGCTCTGGGGTATCGTCGGAAGCAAAGCCAAACATCATACCCTGGTCGCCGGCACCGTTGTTTTCTTCTGCAGCATTGTCCTCACGGGTTTCCAGTGCGCTGTCAACGCCCATAGCAATGTCTTCAGACTGCTCGTCAATGGTGGACAGAACTGCACAGGTATCGCAGTCAAAACCGTATTTTGCACGGTCGTAACCGATCTCGCGGATCACTTCACGAGCCAGTTTTGGGAAGTCTACATAGCAGCTGGTGCTGATCTCGCCCATGATCATAACCATACCGGTGGTTACGCAGGTCTCACAAGCAACACGACCCATTGGGTCTTTTTCCAGGATAGCATCCAGAACAGCGTCAGAGATCTGGTCACAGATCTTATCTGGATGGCCTTCGGTAACAGATTCAGAAGTAAAGAGGAATTTGGACATAGTTTGTTTTCCTTTCATCATATAAATTTACGCATTGAACTCCTTCGAGAATGAACAAGAAAAAAGACCCGGTCTCAAGAGACCGGGTCATATAGGATCCTCATCTCTCGGTTACACCGCAGGATTTGGCACCTTACCTTTCAGCAGGTTGCCGGACTTCACAGGGCCTGTCCCTCCGTCACTCTTGATAAGCTGGTATTCAATTCGTGCAATCAATATCTTACTGGCTTCTGCTGAAAATGTCAATATATTTGTCCCATTTTCTACAATTTGTCCAAGTTTAAGGCAAACAAAAAGCTCTGCGTTGGCAGAGCTTCTTATTTTTGTTTTGATTTTATTATTTTTATCAGGAGGGGCGATCAGTTGCCAACGGGGCTTCTGATCTTTGGGATACGGACCGATATGTTTGGAAAACCTCTTTGATCTTCTCTGATGAATCGTGTGGAGTTCGTTTCATCCAGATTCTTTTGTATCCCTTTCTTTGACTTTATTATATCGCATCTTTTTATGGAAATCAGCCTTTTTTGATTTCATCCCAATTACAAAATTGTTACTTGTGACGAGGAAAAAGTTTCAACTGCTGTAATCTTCGATTCTTGCCAGTAATTCTTCGTAATCTTTTACCGCTACACCCTGTTTTAACTGCTTCCGATCATATTCGGGCAGCGTGCTGACATATACCTCAAAAACGGTCTGCGGCTGTGTCTCGCCATAGAAAAAGACCGCCAGCTTTCCTTCGTGTTCCTTCAGCTGATAATCGTAATCTTCCAGCTGCCGGGGCTGGTTTTCCGCATTTTGGGATACATTGCTCTCTGACTGAGTCCAGCCAGCCGGCACCGTCAGGAAAAAGGTCACAACAATGACCACCGCCGCAATGGCAAAGCAGGTCATCAGAAAATCTCCCCGCATAGGATACACCCCTTCTTTCAACGCTGGTTTTCTTTTATTTTGCGTCATATTCTTGCATTTATGCAAAGAAAAAGTGACTGCCCCAAGACAGTCACTCTTCTGATACAGTTTATGCCAGAGTATCCAAAACGGCTTTCAAATCGTCAATAATATCCTGCGGATCTTCCAGACCAACACTGATCCGTACCAGACCTTCCGGAATACCGGCATTAGCCAAAGCTTCTTTGCTGTAGGTGGAATGGGTCATGGTAGCAGGATGTTCTACCAGAGTCTCTGCGTCACCAAGGGAAACAGCAATGGTACAAAGCTGCAGCTTATTGATGCAGGCTGCTGTTGTCTGGCGATCTGCCTTCAGCTCCATGGAAATCATGCCGCCCGGCAAAGCCATTTGCTTCTTGGCCACTTCGTAACCGGCAAAGCTGGGCAGACCAGGATAGTTTACTTTTGCAACGGCCGGATGTCCCTCCAGGAACTGGGCTACCTTCTGTGCATTAGCACAGTGGCGCTCCATACGGATATCCAGAGTTTTCAGGCCGCGGGCGATCAGGAAAGCATCAAACGGACTGAGTGTTGCACCGGTCATATCCTTCAGACCGAACATTTTACATTTATTGATATACTCCTGTTTGCCAACAATAAAGCCGGCGATTACATCACCATGACCATTGATGTACTTGGTTGCGCTGTGTACTACTACATCTGCACCTAGCTCCAATGGACGCTGGAGATATGGTGTAGCAAAGGTGTTATCCACCATAACCTTGATTTCCGGATTGTAGTCATGGACGATCTGTGCAATGGCTGCAATATCCAGAATTTTCAAAGTCGGATTGCAAGGTGTCTCGAAATAAACTACTTTTGTTTTTTCGCTCAGCGCCTGCTTCAGTTCTTCCAGATCTGTCATATCGATCAGTTTGACGCTCACACCAAACTGAGACAGACCATGGCTCATCAGTGCGTAAGTACAGCCATACAGAGTTTTATCCGCAATGATCTCATCACCGGCTGTTACCGCAGACCACAGTGCAGAGGAAATCGCGCCCATACCGGAGGCTGCAGCGGCGGCTGCTTCTCCATTTTCCAAAGAAGCCATTTTTTCTTCTACTGCTGTAATGGTTGGATTGCCCAAACGGGTATAAATGTAGCCATTTTCCTGTCCGGCAAAACGAGCACCGCCCTGCTCCACCGTAGCAAACTCAAAAGTTGAGCTCTGATAAATCGGTGTACAAAGGGCTCCGGCAGAGTTCTCCTGCTTACCGGCATGAATCTGACGAGTTGCAAAACCCAGTTTCTTATCCTTGTTCATGTTTCTGCATCCTTTCTTCCATCCATTTTCTGCCGCAGTTCTCCCCAGAATGCGGCGCCAACGGGTCGAAACCCATCTTCATTATAACACGCTTGTTCACGAAAAAAAGATTGCATTCGTCCAAATTTTCCGTCAATTTTTCATAGCACTTGCCAAATACTTTCATACCTTTTTCAATTCCTTTAAAATTTCTTCACAAGATTGTGGTATAATCAGAAAAAATCGGCTCAATACAAAGTTTTTTCTGATTCTAATATTCACTTGAGCCAGATTTGTGGTATAATGAAATGTACTTGCAATGTATTTTACAAATTAGAATAAGTAGGAATTAAAGGAGGATGATTGGATGAGTAAGCGTCCAAGGAAGAAACGGGGTCCGATCCGCCGCTTCTTCGGCGCAATGATGCGCTGTATTGCCCTGCTGATCTGCATGGGCATTATCTGCGGCTCTGTCAGCGCTGCCGTCATGTCTGTTTATATTTTCAAATCGCTGGAAGGCGAACCGGATCTGAAGTTGGAGGACATCACCATGGCCAACTCTTCTTCCGTTTATGCTATCAACAGCGAAACCGGTGAGTATGAGAAGATCCGTGAGCTCCACGGCGATGAAAACCGTATTGAGATTACCAAATACAGCGACATTCCGCAGGATATGGTCGACTGTTTGGTTGCCGCAGAGGACCATCGCTATTGGGAACACAACGGTGTTGACTGGAAGCGTACCATTGCTTCCACGCTGACCTTCTTTACCCAGAGCAGCACACAGGGTGGTTCTACGATCACCCAGCAGGTCATCAAAAACCTGACCGGCAACAATGAATTCTCTCCGGAGCGTAAGGTGAAGGAGATCTTCCAGGCAATCAAGTTGAACAAAGCCTACTCCAAAGAAGAAGTGCTGAAGGTTTACCTGAACTATGTCTTCTTCGGTAATAACTGCTATGGCATCGCAGCCGCTGCTGACGGCTACTTCAATAAAACGGTTGATGAACTGAATCTGGGTGAGATCGCAACCATCATCGCCATCACCAACAACCCGACCTACTACAATCCACGCACGGAAAAGGGCATGGAGCATAACAAAGAGCGTCGGGAGTATATCTTCTATCAGATGCGGGAGAACGGCTACATCACAGAGGAAGAGGAAGATTACTGGAATAATTACAATGTAACTCTTGCCCCGAAAAAAGCCGAAACCGATACCACACTCTCCGAGGGATGGTATATCGACCAGGTTCTGGAGGATGTAACCAATGATCTGGTAACAGAAAAAGGCTACACGCTCTCCTATGCTCAGACACTGCTGAACAACGGCGGCTTGAATATTTATGCCTGTGTGGACGAAGAAATCCAGGCAAAAATGGAGGCTGTTTATGCCAACAATGCCGGCTTCCCAGGTGTATTGAATCAGGAATATCCGGAAACCGCTGCCATTACCATTGCACCAAACGGTCAGGTACTGGGCATCATCGGCGGCAATGAAAAAACAACCGCCCGCGGCTGGAACAACGCTACCATGTCTGTACGCCATCCGGGTTCTGCCATCAAGCCGATTTCTGCTTATCTGCAGGCCTTTGAATCCGATCTGGTTACCTGGTCCTCTCTGTGGGACGATAACCCGATTCCGGACTACTTTGGCGAAGATGAGCCGGGTCCAAAAAACTACACCAATGTTTACATGGGCGCCATGACCATCCAGTACGCTCTGCAGCAGTCCATCAACACCATTCCGGTTAAGCTGGTAAAAACCATCGGTCCGGAACGCTGCTACAACTTCCTGCAGGACAAACTGGGCTTTGAAAATCTGAGCCCGAACGACATTGCTCTTTCTCCAATGGCTTTGGGTGGTATGACCTACGGTGTTACTCTGGAAGA
>JAGALG010000127.1 GCA_017848075.1 Oscillospiraceae bacterium
GCATATGAACGCCTTCTTACGGAATTTAATTTAACTCAGGATGAAGTTGCAGAACGAGTTTCTAAAAGTAGAACTGCTGTTACAAACTCTATGCGATTGATTAAATTGTCTCAAAAAGTAAAACAGATGGTAATTGATGAGATGATTTCAGCCGGACATGCCCGTGCCCTTTTGGCAATTGAAAATCCGGAGCAACAGCATATGCTTGCAATGCGTATTTTTGATGAAAAGCTAAGCGTTCGAGAAGTAGAAAAGATAATTCGATTACTAAAAGAAAACAAGCCTGTAAAGGAGAAAAAAGTAGTAGAAAATGATTTTATTTATCGTGATTTAGAAGAAAAGATAAAATCAGTTATGGGAACAAAAGTAAGTATCAACCAAAAGGCGAAAGGTAAAGGGAAAATAGAGATTGAATATTATTCGAGCAAAGAACTCGAACGTATATTCGATTTATTAATGTCGGTTGCCAATAACTAATCAAAAAAGGGGTAAAATAAATGGAAAGTAAAATTTTGGCAGAAATTGGAGTGGATCCTGCAATTATTTTGATTGTAATGTTCATACTAATTGTAGTATTATTCTTTATGGTCATAAATGCGAATATGAAATATATTCGTCTAAAAGCAAGTTATACATCTTTTATGAAAGGAAAAGATGGAAAGACATTGGAAGAAAGCATCTTTGAAAGATTTGATGAATTAGATGAAGTAACGAATATGGCATTAAAAAATCGCCAAGAAATTAGAAATTTACAAGAAGATTTGCTTGGAACCTTGCAAAAAGTAGGTATTTTGCGTTATGATGCTTTTAGTGAAATGGGAGGCAACTTAAGCTTTGCACTTACATTGCTAGACGGAAACAATAATGGTTACATTATTAACTCCATGCATAGTAGAGAAGGCTGCTACAATTATATTAAGGAAATTGTGAAAGGTGAGAGTTATATTGAACTCTCAGAGGAAGAAGCAGAATCCTTAGACAGAGCGATTTATCAGGAATTAGCAGGTCTTGACCTAGGAAATATGAAAAAGTAGTTATGAGGAGGACAGAGTATGTTAGACATCAGATTTTTGAGAGAAAATCCAGAGGTAGTAAAACAAAATATTAGAAATAAGTTTCAGGATAGTAAATTACCATTGGTAGATGAGGTAATTGCACTTGATATTCGAAACAGAGAGATTAAACAAGAAGTAGAGGCACTTCGTGCAGATAAGAATAAAATCTCTAAAATGATTGGTGCTTGTATGGCACAAGGTAAAAAAGAAGAAGCAGAAGAATATAAGAGACAGGTAGCTGCAAACGCAGGAAGAACAGAAGAACTTTCTAAGGAAGAAAAAGAAGTAGAAGAGAAAATCAAAACCATTATGATGACAATTCCAAATATCATTGACCCATCTGTTCCAATTGGAAAAGATGACAGTGAAAATGTGGAAGTAGAAAGATTCGGGGAGCCAGTGGTTCCGGAATGGGATGTTCCATATCATACAGAGATTATGAGCAAATTTAATGGTATTGATTTGGATGCTGCAGGAAGAGTTGCAGGGAATGGTTTCTATTGTTTAATGGGAGATATTGCAAGATTGCATTCCGCAGTGATTTCTTATGCTCGTGATTTTATGATTAATAAAGGTTTTACCTATTGTATTCCACCTTTCATGATTCGTAGCAACGTTGTTACAGGTGTTATGAGTTTTGCTGAGATGGAAAACATGATGTACAAGATCGAAGGCGAGGACCTGTACCTGATCGGTACTTCCGAGCACTCCATGATCGGTAAATTCATCGACACCATTCTGGATGAAAAATCCCTGCCACAGGCTATGACCTCCTACTCTCCATGCTTCCGTAAAGAAGTTGGTGCACATGGTATCGAGGAACGCGGCGTTTACCGCATCCACCAGTTCGAGAAACAGGAAATGGTTGTTGTCTGCAAACCAGAAGAATCCCCAGAGTGGTTTGAGAAAATGTACCACTACACGGTAGAGTTCTTCCGTTCTCTGGACATTCCAGTTCGTTCTCTGGAATGTTGCTCCGGTGACCTGGCTGACCTGAAAGTAAAATCCATCGATGTTGAAGCTTGGTCTCCTCGTCAGCAGAAATACTTTGAAGTTGGTTCCTGCTCTAACCTGGGCGATGCTCAGGCTCGCAGACTGGGTATCCGCATCAAAGGGGAAGGCAAAAACTACTTCGCTCACACTCTGAACAATACCGTGGTTGCTCCTCCTCGTATGCTGATCGCATTCCTGGAAAACAACCTGAATGATGACGGCTCTGTTCGCATTCCAGAACCTCTGAGAATGTACATGGGCGGCAAAGATGTCATCAGACCATAGTTCTGCAATCGAATCCGCCAAGGTGTATTGTACACCTTGGCGGATTTCTGTTTTACAGCTTAATTAAGCCAATATAAGCCGAAAACTTTTTTCAGAAGCGACAGGATTCCCTATTGCAAATGAAAAAACGCTGTAGTATAATATATCTCGTAAACCCGGGGGTGTAGCGCAGTTGGGAGCGCGTTTGAATGGCATTCAAAAGGTCGAGGGTTCGATCCCCTTCATCTCCACCAAACCAATTATAGGCACTGCCTCATGAGGCAGTGCCTATAATTAAAATTTGCTTGGAAGGGGGATCTGTATGCCGGATTATAAAGCCATGTATTATCATTTGGCGGGACGCATGGCAACTGCCATTGATGCGCTGGAAGCTACTACCAATGCACTGGTTAATATTACTGAAAAGCTGAAGCTGGCGCAACAGACCACCGAGGAAATGTTCCTTTCCAGTCCTGATGACGATGAGGATCCTTTGGATAGTGAATCACTTTCAAAGTAAAGGTGCAACCCGTAAATTCCATAAGCAGCATCTATATTATGTGATATTATAAAGGCGAGCGAGTGTGTAAAACACTCGCTTTTTTAATAGTCAGAGGAGGCATATTGATGGAAACAGAGCAGAAGCTATTTGTTTGTATCCATGAAAAAGAAAGTAGTTTGCAGGAAAAACTGTTGTGCAAAGGTGTCAGGGCAGAATTGTTCCGAGAGGAAGGTGCTCTTTGGAACTGCCATGTGGCAAAGCGCGGAGAAAAAGTGTGCCTCGCCTTTGAAGAAGGTGCCACACTCTTCTTCGCAGAGGAACAGGCAGCGGCAGAATTTTTATATATGGTGATTTGTCATTGTCTGTATTTGCAGATGATGACGGTGGATTTTGGTAATATGATGGGAATTCTAGGCTGTTCTGACTGGGAAAATCCAATTCAATGTAAAGACTGGGAACGAAGAGAGGAACTTCCATTCTGGAGCTCTGTTTTATCCACTCATGTGTTGCCGGATGAAGAAGATCCGGAACTTTGCTTCCAATATATGAATGAAGTAGATGATGCTCTGATGGAGCACTTTGCAGAGGATTCTCAGATTATCATGATTTTTGGTGAAGTCGATCAGGAGCAGCGAAAGCTGTTTTGGGTGGAGGCATAAAATGTATCAGGTGAAAGATTTTTGGGCAGAGGTGCCTCTGCGGGGAAAATGGGAACAATGGGTCAATATTCCGCGCTTTCTGGATTGCTGCCGCAGTTGCCCCAATTTCGGACAGGTCTGGTCCTGTCCACCTTATTCCTTCGACCCACTGTCGATTTGGAACAGCTATGATACCGTACAAATCTGCTGCAGGCAGATTTGTTTTAATGATGAGGCTTTGCAGATTGCTTACCCACCTCAGGAATTGGGACAGATCAGCAAAGAACTGCTGCAGAGAGAGCAGGATGCTCTGCTGGAAAAGATGATGGAGCTGGAACGCCAACATCGGGGGAGCATGGCTTTAGCAGCAGGAAGCTGTGCGGCCTGTGCTCCAATGGACTGCGCAAGAAAAACAGGGGGACGCTGTCGCCATCCGGAAAAAATACGCTATTCCTTGGAATCCCTTGGAGCAGATGTAGGTCGAATCGTGGAAGAACAATTTGGTTTGAAAATGCTTTGGGGACAAGAGGGTCATCTACCGGAATATTACCTTTTGGTAGCGGGTATCTTTAAAAATCAGTAAGAAAAAGCAGGATATTTCTTTTTTATGAGGAAATATCCTGCTTTTTTAAATAATTAAATTATTTATCTTATTCTCGTTATTTTTTGTGATAAACTGTTTATTTCTGAGAGGCAAATTGGTCAAATCACTGAAAGTTTGGATAAAGCATGGTTCTTCTGAAAGAACAATTTTTAGTTTATTGGGGCTTTTTGACAATAAAAATACGAGAAATTAAGAAAAGTGGTGTCATTTGGTACAAAAAAGTTTTATGTAAGCTATTCCATTTTTGTGCGATTAGTGGTAATATATAGTCAGCGAAAGATTCGCTGAAAGTTTTCAAAACGAATCAAAGGAGAGATGATTTCTATGAAAATGAAAAAACTGTTTGCAGGTCTTCTGGCTTGCGCAATGATGGCTTCTCTGGCTGCATGCAACGGCAATACCGAATCTACTTCCGGTGATCTGCCAGAAATCGGCGTATGTATCTACAAATACGACGATAACTTCATGACCTACACCAGACAGGCTATGGAAACCGCAGCAGAAGGTAAAGCAGTTCTGAACATGAACGACTCTGCAAATGACCAGGCAAAACAGAATGACCAGGTGGATACCCTGATCAACAAAGGCGTTAAAGCTCTGGTAATCAACCTGGTAGACCCAGAAGCAGCTCCAACCATCGCTGAAAAAGCAAAAGCTGCTAACATTCCACTGGTATTCATCAACAAAGAATATCCAGACGGCACCGACAAAATCGACTACGACAACTGTGTATATGTTGGTACCAGATCTGAAGAATCCGGTATCATCCAGGGTGAACTGATCGCATCCGCTTGGGAAGCTAACAAAGCTGACTGGGACAAAAACGGCGACGGCAAAATCCAGTATGTAATGCTGAAAGGTGAAGAAGGTCACCCAGACGCAGAAGCAAGAACCACCTACTCCATTTCTACTCTGAACGATAAAGGCATCGAAACCATAGAACTGGGTCTCCAGTCCGCTACTTGGGACTCTGCACTGGCTAACAACCTGATGGAAACCTGGCTGGGTAAATTCGGTGACGAGATCGAAATGGTAATTGCTAACAACGACGGTATGGCAATGGGCGCTATCGAAGCTCTGAAAGTAGCTGGCTACTTCGGCGACGACGGCAAATACATGCCAGTATTCGGCGTAGACGCTCTGCCAGAAGCTCTCGACCTGATCAATGCAGGTGAAATGGCTGGTACCGTTCTGAACGACCCACTGGGTCAGGGCGGCGCTGCAGTAGATCTGGCTGTTAACTATGCTAATGGCAAAGAAGTTCTGGCTGACACTGACTGGACTCTGGACGACACCAAAGCAGTTCGTGTACCATATGTAGGTATCACTCTGGACAACATGGATGTTGCAAAAACTGCTTACGGTCTGAACTAATACATAACATTTTGAATCGTTCTGTTTGTAATAAACAGATAACTAAGTGAAGTACAGCAGACAGGGACGAATCTGTTCTTGTCTGCTGTTTCTATCGTAATGAAAAGTGGTGACGAGCATAAATGGGTAAAGAAAATTATGTTTTGGAAATGTCCGGAATCGTGAAGGAATTTCCTGGCGTAAAAGCGCTGGATAATGCGCAGCTGTTTCTCCGCCCGGGTACTGTTCACGCACTGATGGGCGAGAATGGTGCCGGTAAATCTACCTTGATGAAATGTCTCTTTGGTATTTACGCCAAAGATGCCGGCGAAATCAAGGTAAACGGCGAGTCTGTTTCCTATGATAATCCGAAACAGGCGCTGGAGAATGGTGTATCCATGGTACATCAGGAGCTGAATCAGGTACGCCAGACACGCGTAGCGGATAACATCTGGCTGGGCCGCTTCCCGAAGAAAGGCCTGGTTGTTGATGAAAAATATATGATCGAAGAAACACAGAAGATCTTCGATGATCTTGGTATTCAGGTAGATCCAAGAGCAAAAGTAAGCACACTTTCTGTATCTCAGGCACAGATGATCGAAATTGCGAAAGCAGTTTCTTACGATGCAAAAATCGTTGTAATGGACGAACCAACCTCCTCTCTGACAGAAAAAGAGGTTGCTCACCTGTTCCGCATTATCGATCAGCTGAAGGCAAAAGGTGTTGGTATCATCTACATCTCTCATAAGATGGAAGAAATCCTGAAGATTTCTGATGATGTAACCATCATGCGAGACGGTAAATGGATCGCAACAGAACCGGCTGCAGAGTTGACCACGGATAAAATTATCAAACTGATGGTAGGTCGTGACCTGACCAATCGTTTCCCTCCAAAAACCAATACTCCTGGCGAGCCAATTTTGAAAGTAGAAAACTTTAATACGGTTTATGCACCAAAGATCCAGGATGTCAGCTTCGAACTGAAACGAGGCGAAATTCTTGGCGTTGCAGGTCTGATGGGTTCTGGCCGTACGGAATTGGTAGAAGCCCTCTTTGGTCTGCGTAAAGTGGATTCCGGTAAGGTTTATGTGGATGGCAAAGAGATTAAAAATAAAGATTCTCTGGCAGCCATCAAAAATGGCTTCGCACTGTTGACTGAAGAACGCCGTGCTACCGGTATCTTCGCAACAGCGGATATCCGATTCAATTCCATCATTGCCAATATCAAAGCCTATGCAAATAAGCTCGGCGCATTGAATGATAAGACAATGAAGGATGATACCCAGTGGGTTATCGACAGTATGCATGTTAAAACCCCGAGTGAGAAAACCAAGATCGGTTCTCTGTCCGGTGGTAACCAGCAGAAAGTTATTCTGGGTCGTTGGCTTTTGACCACTCCGGATATTCTGATGCTGGATGAACCAACCCGAGGCATCGACGTTGGTGCAAAATATGAAATCTATCAGTTGATCCTTGACCTGGCGAACAAAGGCAAGGGTGTCATCGTGATTTCTTCTGAAATGCCTGAGCTGCTTGGTATCAGTGACCGCATCATGGTTATGAGTAATGGTCGTCTGGCTGGTATCGTGAATACCGCAGAAACCAATCAGGAAGAGATTCTGGCTCTGGCAGCTAAATATATCTAAGGGGTGCTGTTCGTGGATAAAGCTAAAAAACAACAAATCACAAATTTCCTGCTTTCTTACGGTATTTATATCGTATTTGCATTTTTGATCC
>JAGALG010000015.1 GCA_017848075.1 Oscillospiraceae bacterium
CTCTGTTTTCTGTTCGCAACACCCTGAGTATCGAGGGTACCACGGATAATGTGGTAACGAACACCAGGAAGGTCTTTTACACGACCGCCACGGATCAGTACTACAGAGTGTTCCTGCAGGTTGTGGCCGATACCAGGAATGTAAGCAGTTGCTTCGATTCCGTTGGAAAGTCTTACTCTCGCTACTTTTCTCAACGCAGAGTTAGGTTTTTTAGGAGTCTGGGTTCTGATTGCAGTGCAGACACCTCTCTTCTGTGGAGAGTTCTGAGCGATAGCTTCGCGTTTCTGAGAGTTCCATCCTTTCAGCAGTGCTGGAGCGGTAGATTTTTTCTCTACAGTTTCTCTTCCTTTTCTTACGAGCTGGTTAAAGGTTGGCATGAGGGCACCTCCTTCTGAAATTTATATCATTTTATGGAGTCGCATACTGACCCCACGGTTTATTATTTTAACATTCTGTCCACCATTTTGTCAACTGACACAGATGTACAAAATTCCAATTTCTGATGCACCTCCTTTGTACAACACGCTCTCCTCTGACAGTTTTACCGCTTTTTACCCGTTTATACATGAAAAAACAGCGCCCGAAATCGGGCGCTGTTGCTTTTGTTTCACAGTCTGAAACGCTTCCTTTTTAGAAGGAAGCTTCCAGATCTTCGGTCTGAGGAACAGATTCTTCGGAACCCTGTTCTTTGGCTTCCTGTTCCTGTTCGGTGTATTCTACGATACCGGTACCAGCTGGGATCAGCTTACCGATAATAACATTTTCTTTCAGACCGCTCAGTGGGTCAACCTTACCTTTGATAGCAGCTTCGGTCAGAACACGGGTGGTCTCCTGGAAGGAAGCGGCGGACATGAAGGAATCGGTTGCCAGAGAAGCCTTGGTGATACCCATCAGAACAGCTTTGCCGGTAGCCGGAACTCTTGGCTGGCCGTCTGCAGCTTCTGCTGCTTTCAGCTCATCGTTGGCTGCACGGAGCTCAGATTTATCAACCAGAGCACCGGTGATGAGGGTGGTATCGCCTGCATCGTCCAGACGAACTTTTCTCATCATCTGACGAACGATAACCTCGATGTGTTTATCGTTGATATCTACACCCTGAGTACGGTAGGTTCTCTGAACTTCCTGCAGCAGGTAGTTCTGAACTGCCTGTTCACCACTTACCAGCAGAACTTCGTTTGGTTCAACGGAACCTTCGGTGATCAGCTGGCCTTTGGTTACATACTGGCCGTCTTCAATGATGATCTTGGAGTCGAACGGAACGATCTTGGTGAAGACTTCGCCGTCAGCGCTCTGTACATTGACGGTGTTTGCACCTTTATGATCCAGACGGAAGGTAGCAATACCATCCAGGTGGGAGATGATCGCAGCGCTCTTTGGTTTTCTTGCCTCGAACAGCTCTTCAACTCGTGGAAGACCCTGAGTAATATCGCTTGCGGAAGCAACACCACCGGTATGGAAGGTACGCATGGTCAGCTGAGTACCAGGCTCACCGATGGACTGTGCTGCGATAACGCCAACTGCTTCACCCATGCCAACAGGCTGGCCGTTTGCAAGGTTGGAGCCGTAGCATTTTGCGCAGACACCTTTCTTGGAGCTACAGGTAAGAACAGAACGGATACGAACTTTGGTGATACCAGCGTCAACGATCTTCTGAGCAGTTTTCTCATCGATCATCTTCTCACGGGTAGCCAGAACTTCGCCGGTTACTGGGTGACATACATCATCAGACAGGTAACGGCCGGTCAGACGCTCTGCCAGACCTTCGATTACACGGCCGGAATCGGTAATGTCGTAAACTTCAATGCCTTCGTGAGTGCCGCAGTCGCTGTCACGGATGATTACATCCTGAGAAACATCGACCAGTCGTCTGGTCAGGTAACCAGAGTCAGCGGTACGCAGCGCGGTATCGGCCAGACCTTTACGAGCGCCTCGGGAGGAGTTGAAGTATTCCAGAATATTCAGACCTTCACGGTAGTTGGATTTAATTGGCATTTCAATCGCTTTACCGGAAGTGTTGGCAATCAGACCACGCATACCGGACAGCTGACGGATCTGCTCCATGGAGCCTCGAGCACCGGAGTCTGCAAAGATGAAGATTGGGTTGTCTCTGCCGAATGCAGGGCTCAAAGCTTCTTTTACTTTTGCAGTGGTGTCGTTCCAGGTCTTGATAACACGGTCATAACGAACCTCGTCAGAGATCAGACCACGGTCATACTGGCGTTTGATCTGAACCACGCGTTCCTCTGCTTCACGAACCAGGTCGTATTTGCAGTCAGGAATGATGGCGTCGCTTACTGCAACGGTCAGACCGCTGCGGGTGGAGTATTTGAAGCCCTGGTTTTTGATTTTGTCCAGTACTTCAGAAGTACGGATGGTGCCGTAGTTGCGGATGCAGCGGTCGATGATCTTACCAAGCTCTTTCTTACGAACCAGGAAGGTTACTTCCAGGTCGAACTGTTTTTCAGAGTCGGTTCTGTCAACGAAGCCCAGATCCTGTGGGATTGGATCGTTGAAGATGATCTGACCAACGGTCGCATTGATGATGCGGCTGATGGTTTTACCGCCGATTTCTTTGGAAACACGAACCTTGATTGGCGCATGGAGACCAACTACGCCGGTCTCGTAAGCCATTCTTGCTTCGTCGAAGTTGCGGAATACTTTGCCTGCGCCTGGTTCATCTTCACGAACCATGGTCAGGTAGTAGGAACCGAGGATCATATCCTGTGCAGGAACTGCGATTGGACGACCATCGGAAGGTTTCAGCAGGTTGCCAGCTGCCAGCATGAGGAAGCGGGCTTCTGCCTGAGCCTCTGCAGACAGAGGCAGATGAATTGCCATCTGGTCACCGTCGAAGTCAGAGTTGAATGCGGTACTTACCAGTGGATGCAGACGGATTGCACGGCCTTCCACCAGAACAGGCTCGAAGGCCTGAATACCCAGACGATGCAGAGTAGGCGCACGGTTCAACAGAACCGGATGGTTTTTGATAACGACCTCCAAAGCGTCCCAAACTTCTTTGGCAACGGCTTTGTCGACCATTTTTCTTGCATTTTTGATGTTGGTTGCTACTTCCAGATCAACCAGTCGTTTCATAACGAATGGTTTGAACAGCTCGATTGCCATTTCTTTTGGCAGACCGCACTGGAACATCTTCAGGTCAGGACCAACAACGATTACAGAACGGCCGGAGTAGTCAACTCGTTTACCCAGCAGGTTCTGACGGAAACGACCCTGTTTACCTTTCAGCATATCGGAAAGGGATTTCAGAGGACGGTTATTTGGGCCGGTAACCGGTCTGCCGTGACGGCCGTTGTCGATCAGAGCGTCAACGGATTCCTGCAGCATGCGTTTTTCGTTGCGAACGATGATGTCAGGAGCACCCAGCTCGATCAGTTTTTTCAGACGGTTGTTACGGTTGATTACACGGCGGTACAAATCGTTCAGGTCGGAGGTAGCAAATCTGCCGCCATCCAGCTGAACCATTGGACGGATATCCGGTGGGATAACCGGAAGCACATCCAGCACCATCCATTCCGGACGGTTGCCGCTGAGGCGGAATGCCTCAACAACTTCCAGTCTTTTCAGGATGCGAGCCCGTTTCTGGCCCTGTGGGATGGTTTCCAGCTCATCTTTCAGCTCCTGTGCCAGCTGTTCCAGATCCAGTTCAGCCAGCAGGGTTTTGATTGCCTCAGCACCCATACCAGCTTTGAACTCGTCTTCGTAAGCCTCACGGAGATCTCTGTATTCTTTTTCAGAAAGCAGAGTGTATTTTTTCAGGTTGGTAGAACCCGGATCAGTAACAATATAGGATGCGAAGTACAGAACTTTTTCCAGCAGTCTTGGAGAAATGTTCAGCAGCAGACCCATACGGGAAGAGGTGCCTTTGAAGTACCAGATATGGGAAACTGGTGCGGCCAGTTCGATATGGCCCATTCTCTCACGACGAACCTTGGAGCGGGTAACTTCTACACCGCAGCGTTCACAGATTTTGCCTTTGAAGCGGATGCGTTTGTATTTACCGCAGTAGCATTCCCAGTCTTTCTGTGGGCCAAAGATTCGTTCGCAATACAGGCCGTCATGCTCTGGTTTTAAGGTTCTGTAGTTAATGGTTTCCGGTTTGGTAACTTCACCATAAGACCATTCTCTGATCTGATCCGGAGAAGCCAAGCCGATTTTAATTGACTCAAAAACATTAAATTCCATCGTCGACCCCTTCTTCCTTAAATATCAAAATCATTGTCATCGTCATCGCCGTCGAGACCCAGATCGCTGAATTCGTCCAGCAGGCTGCCCAGATCATCATCGTCGTC
>JAGALG010000128.1 GCA_017848075.1 Oscillospiraceae bacterium
GACATCGTTTCAGCTGTCGGCCATCCCCAACTGAAACTTTGTCTGGACATCGGCCATGTGAACGCCTACTCGGCGATTTCCCCAGAGGAGTGGCTGAATGGATGGGCACCCCGCCTGAGCCACTTCCACATTCATAACAACGATGGCAGCTGGGATAGCCACAGCGCCCTGAACTGCGGCTCCATTCCCATGAAAGAACTGCTGCTGGCGGCAGATCGACTCTGCCCTTCCGCCACCTACACCCTTGAACTGAGTGAAAGCGCCGATTCGATTCTCTGGCTGCTGGAGGAATTACCATGGAACAACGATTAAAACAACTGCTGGAATCCATTACTCCACTGAACGACGCTGCCATGTCCGCCGCAAGAGAGCGGCAGGCACAGCTGGCAAAGCCTCCCGGAAGTTTGGGCCGACTGGAGGATTTATCCGTTCAGCTGGCAGGCATCAGCGGAAAAATCCACAATTCTGTGGAGAAAAAGCACCTTCTGGTCTTTGCTGCTGACAACGGCGTTGTGGAAGAAGGCGTTTCTTCTGCTCCGCAATCGGTTACCTTGCAGCAGACCATCAACCTGACCCGTCATAAAACCGGTGCTTCCGTTTTGGCCAAATGCTTCGGCTGCGGCATTACCGTCTGCGATGTGGGTGTCAATGCCGACATTCAAGAAAGAGCCGTCCTCAATCGCAAGATTGCTTACGGCACACAAAATATGGTCAACGGCCCTGCCATGACCAAAGAACAGACCCTCAGCGCCCTGTTGTGCGGCGCAGAGCTGGCACAATCCATCGATGCGGATGTGCTCGGTGTTGGGGAAATGGGCATCGGCAACACCACAACCTCTTCCGCTGTTCTTTCCGTCCTGCTTGACGCCGCTGTGGAAACGGTTACAGGCCGAGGCGGCGGCATCACAGATGACAGCTTCCGCAAAAAGAAGCAGGTCATTCAGACTGCCATTCAAATCAATCAGCCGGACAAAAAAAATGTGCTGGATGTTCTTTCCAAAGTGGGCGGCTTGGATCTTTCCGCCATGTGTGGGGCCTTTTTGGGCGCTGCCGCAGCGAAAAAGCCTGTTGTCATTGATGGCTTTATCTCTGCCGTCGCTGCTCTTTGTGCGGTAAAGCTCTGTCCCAATGCCCGAGGTTATCTGGTTCCCAGCCACGCCTCTTATGAGATCGGCTATCAACTGGCAATGGAGGCTATGGATTTGCAGCCGCTCTTCCTGCTGAACATGCGTCTGGGAGAAGGCAGCGGCTGCCCGCTGGCCTTTCAGGTACTGGAGGCTGCCTGTGCTGTCATCAACGATATGGCGACCTTCGATCAGGCGGGCATCAATGACGATTATCTGGATGAAATCCGCGAAGGGGATCATTTCAGCGTATAAAGGAGGGTTTGCATGGCATTTATTTTGGTTTCCGGCTCCAACGGAAGCGGAAAAAGTCTTTTTGCGGAACAGCTCATCTCCCAAATGGAGGGACGACGCTACTATATTGCCACCATGAAGCCTCAAACCGATGATAATTTCAGCCGCATTGAAAAACATCGGAAACAACGGGAACATCTGTGTTTTGAAACTCTGGAACTGCCTTACGAAGTAGCGTTTGCTCCTATGGACAGCCGCTCCATCGTGCTTTTGGAAGATGTGAGCAATCTGTTCGCCAACGCATTCTTTGAGAAAAATGGCAGCATTGAATCTGTTTTAACAGATATCAAGACCCTGATACAGCGCTGTAAAACCCTCGTTGCCGTCACGATTTCCGGTCTGAGGGACGAAGGCTTTGATGAGGAAACCACAGCTTACATCAATGGGCTCAATGCTTTAAATCAGCGCTTATTTGACTTGGCTGATCTTGCTTTTGATCTGGAAAACGGACAGGCTATCTGCCGGAAAGGAGAAGTCCATGGACATTCTTGAATCGCTTTTTGTTGCCCTCTCCACCTATAGCGCCATTCCTGTACCACAGTTCAACTGGAACGAGCGCAATATGAAATATTCCATCTGCTTCTTCCCTGCCGTGGGCATTTTGATCGGAGCCGCTCTTGGACTGTGGAACCTGCTCTGCCGCACACTGCAGTTCAGCTCCATTCTCTTTGCGGCAATGGCAGTCTGCCTTCCTCTGCTCATCAGCGGTGGAATCCACATGGACGGCTACATGGACTGCATGGACGCTCTGTCCTCCCATCAAAGCAGAGAGCGGAAACTGCAAATCATGAAAGACCCCAATTGCGGCGCCTTTGCTGTCATTTACTGCGGCATTTATTTGTTTTTGCAGTTTGGCCTTTTCCACGAGCTGTACCTGCAGAAGGGAATCGTGCTTTCTCTTCCTGTATTTGTTCTTTCCCGCGCCCTGTCCGCCTTCTTTGCGGTGAATCTGCCCAATGCCCGAAAAGGCGGCATGCTCTGCGCATACACACAAAATGCAGACCGAAGAAAAGCAACGGCTGCCACTTTGCTCTGCGCCATCCTTTGCGGAGCCCTTTTGCTGCTGCTTTCTGTGAAAGCTGGTCTGTGCATCCTTTTGGGGGCCGTTCTCTGTGCGCTGTTCTATCGCCATCTTGCTATGAAGGAGTTCGGCGGTGTTACCGGTGATACTTCCGGCTTCTTCCTGCAGCTCTGCGAATTATCCTGCCTCCTTGCCGCTTTGATCGGAGTATGCCTGCCATGAAACAGTTGATTTTTATTCGTCATGGCTCCACTGCCGGAAATTTGGAGAAGCGTTACATTGGCAGAACGGACGAAGCTCTTTGCCCTCTTGGAATCCAGCAAATTGAGGAGCTCAAAGCCCAGAATTTCCGGCCTGATTTTTTGTTTGTCAGTCCCATGCTGCGTACTCGTCAGACGGCGGAAATCCTTTTTCCGAAGCATAGCGCCAACATCGTAGAAAATTTCAGAGAAACAGATTTTGGTATTTTTGAAGGAAAAAGTGCTGCAGAATTGTCCGGCTCTCCGGAGTATCAGAAGTGGCTCGATTCCTTCTGTCTTGACGCCATCCCCCAAGGAGAAAGCGTGGCCGCTTTCAAAGAGAGATGCTGTCGTGCTTTTACGGATATCGCCGAAAGCCTTCCGGAAGCTTCCTGCACGGCTTTTGTTGTACACGGCGGTGTCATTATGGCAATTCTGGAGCGCTTTGCTCTGCCCAAACGAGATTTTTACGATTACCATATTGGGAATGGAAAATTTGTCTGCTGCACATTGGATAAGGAAAATAAAAC
>JAGALG010000129.1 GCA_017848075.1 Oscillospiraceae bacterium
GGTCAGGTGTTGGAGCTGGATGGCGAAACCGTTAAAGTGACCGGCGAAGTAACCGCAGGTGCTGTGATGGTTGATGGCCTGGGTGTTGGTGATGTAGGCAGCATCGTCCTGCGTGACCGCAAACATCTGGCAGAAGATGGTTTGATTGTCGTGGTTGCTACAATCAATACCAAGTCCAAAAAGCTGATTGCCGGCCCGGATATTATTTCCCGCGGTTTCGTCTATGTGCGTGAGAGTGAAGATATGATCAATCAGGCACAGCTGATCGCAAAAAATGCAGCTGAGACCTGTCTGAACAATGGGATTCGAGACTGGAGTAGCCTGAAACAGCGAATGAAAGACGATGTCAGCAAATACTTCTATGCTCAGACGAAACGCAGCCCAATGATTTTGGTTGTTTTACAGGAAGCATAGATGCCGATAAAAATAGCCTTTGGAATACAAAGGAGGTAAGAAAATGAAAAAGAGGATCGTATTGTTCGTGCCGCTGGTAATTACCATTGCGGTACTGGACATTGTTGCTCTGGCCATGGCACTGTATGAACAGAATTTGGCCTTGGGCATTACCGTTCTGCTGATGCTGCTTGCTTCGGCAGCGGCCTTCTATAAGATTTTTACGGTCAATCTGACCATGAATCGTTTTTATAAAAACATCAATTCCTTCCTGACCCCTTACCAGAAGGATGCTCTTCTGTCTTTCCCGCTGCCGATTGTTGTTTTTAACCAGAGGGGAGAGATTCTGTGGTACAACGAGCTGATGAAGGAGCGGGTATTTGCAGGAGAAGACAGCTTTGGCTACAATGTCCATGATCTGTTCCCAAACCTGAATACGGACCAGCCTTGTCCGCCAAGTGGCTATGGCGTGGAATATAAAGGCAAGCTCTTTACTGCTTTCCCGTCCAAGGCAGGCCATGAGGCAGAAGGCCTCAGCGTCAGCTACTTCATCGATGATGATAAGCTCAAACGCATTGCCAAGGAGTACTTCAGTTCCCGTCCGGCAGTTGCTTGGTTTATGATCGATAACTACGATGAGCTGCTGCAGAATGCCAGAGAAAATGAACGCTCTCAGGTTATGGCAGAAGTAGAATATGTCATCGAGACTTTTGTTGCAAATAACCATGGTCTTGTTAAAAAAATTGATAAAGACCGCTTCCTCGTGATTTTGGAGGAGCGCTATCTTCGTGGCATCGTCGAGAATCGTTTCAATATTCTGGACGATGTGCGCCGCATCGAAGCAGCAGATAAAATGCCGGTAACCTTGTCTATTGGTGTAGGTCGTGAGGCGAAGTCTATCGATGAAGGCGAAGCAATGGCACGACAGGCGCTGGATATGGCCTTGGGCCGCGGCGGTGACCAGGCAGCCATCCGTACAAAAAATGGTTACGACTTCTATGGCGGTGTCGCCAAAGGTGTAGAGAAACGCACCAAGGTAAAGACCAGAATCGTTGCTTCCGCTCTGCAGGAACTGATTCAGTCCAGCTCCAATGTTATCCTGATGGGCCATCGCTTTGCCGATCTGGACTGTATGGGCGCTGCGGCAGGTTTGTGGTACGCCATCAAGGAAATGGGCAAACCAGTTAAGATCGTTTATAATGAGAAAACCAGCCTGACCAAGAATCTCTATGATCGACTTTTGGTCAATGGCTTTGAGGATGCCTTCATTTCTCCGGAGCAGGCCATGAATCTGGCGGTAGAAAAAACACTGCTGATCATTGTGGATACTCATACTCCGCAGATGTTGGAATCACAGCAGCTGTATGAGGCCTGCAAAGATGTGGCAGTTATCGACCACCACCGCAAAATGGTTGGCTATATTGATAATGCAGTTTTGTTCCACCATGAACCGTTTGCATCCTCTGCCTCTGAAATGGTGGCAGAGCTGCTCCAGTACATAGGAGATAAATACCGCATCAATGGCGGCGCCGCTGATGCGCTGCTGTCCGGTATTATGCTGGATACCAAGAACTTCATCATGCGTACTGGTGTTCGTACCTTTGAAGCTGCAGCCTACCTGAAACGCATGGGTGCTGATACTATCGAGGTCAAAGCGCTCTTTGCAACGACCATGGAAGCATATCAGGAGCGAAGCAAGGTCGTAGCTTCTGCGGAGGTTTACAACCATTGCGCGATTGCCTGCGTAAAAGAGCCAATGGATCAGATCAAAGTGATTGCTGCACAGTCTGCTGACGAATTGCTGAATATCAACGATGTATTCGGTTCCTTTGTTCTGTATTATGAGGGTGAAGGTATTGTTGGCCTGTCTGCCCGCAGTATGGGCAAGATGAATGTTCAGGTCGTAATGGAAAAACTGGGCGGCGGCGGTCATCAGACCATGGCTGGCGCACAGATCCGCAATACGACCTTTGAGGAAGTTCGTCAGCGCTTGAATGAAGCGATCGACGAATATCTCAGCACGATGAATCCAGATCCGGTTCCAGCAGAGCCGGGACCGGTACAGCTGATGGATCATTTCCATAGTCCAAGTGAAAAATAACGGATATTTTGACATAGGAGGAGTTTATAATGAAAGTAATTTTGACACAGGATGTAAAAGGCACTGGAAAAAAAGGCCAGATGGTAGAAGTTGCTGACGGTTATGCTCAGAACTTCCTGATCAAACGCGGCATTGCTGTAGCTGCAAACAGCCAGGCTGTCAATGAAATGAAAGCAAAAGAGGCTGCAAAACAGCACAAACAGGAAGTAGAGAAACAGCAGGCTTTGGATACTGCGAAACAGCTGGAAGGTAAGAAAATTAAAATTTCCGCAAAACTGGGTGCAAACGGTAAGCTTTTTGGTTCTGTAACCTCCAAAGAAATCGCCGAAGCTGTCAATTCTCAGCTGAAAATCGCTGTTGATAAGAAAAAAGTGAGTCTGCAGAGCGATATTAAAGGTCATGGCAGCTATAATGCCGAAATTAAGCTCTATACCGGCATCAGCGCTAAAATCACTGTAGAAGTTGGTGAATAGCTCTAAACGAAACCAGTGAAAAGGAGGGAATACCTTGGCAGAACAGCTGTTGGAAAACAATGAAGTTACTTTGCCATTCAGCCTGGAAGCAGAGCAGTCTGTTTTGGGTGCGATTCTGCTGAAACCGGAATGTTTGAGCACGGTTCTGGAGTATATCAGTGCAGAGTCCTTCTATCGCAACAGCATCAGCAGATCTTTGCCATCATGTTGCAGATGTACACCACTGCACAGGGCATCGATGTGATCACCGTGCTGGAAGAAGTAAAGAAGCAGGAAGTCTTTTCTGCGGAAAATGAAGCGAAGGTATACCTGACCCAGCTGGTGCAGGTGGTTCCGGGAACCTCCAATGTTGTTTACTACGCAAAAATCGTACAGGAAAAATACTTCATGCGCCGTTTGATCACCGTAGCGCAAGATATATTGACCTATGCATCAGAGCCGCAGACCGAGTCCCGCAGCTTGATGGAACTGACCGAACAAAAGCTCTATGATATCCGTAAGGGCAAGGACTCTACCGGCTTGATCCATATCAATAAAATTCTTTTGGATGTGTACGGACGGATCCAGTCTCCGGAACAGAGTAAAGCCAGCAGTGTGCCCAGCGGTTTTTCCGGTTTGGATCGTATCACCAATGGCCTGAACCGTTCCGACTTGATCTTGCTGGCAGCTCGTCCGGCAATGGGTAAATCTACCTTTGCTTTCAATATTGCTACCAATGTAGCGAAAAAAGGTTATACGGTGGCTGTTTTCTCTCTGGAGATGAGCCGGGAGCAGGTAGTCAACAAGATCCTGTCTGCGATGGCCAGTGTTGACGGTACCAAACTGCGTGCCGGTGATCTGCCAATCGGTGA
>JAGALG010000130.1 GCA_017848075.1 Oscillospiraceae bacterium
ATGGCCTCATCAATGCAGACACCGACTGCATCCAGAGTTTCCCCCACAGTCTGTGCGTCTACCGCTTCATTGACTGAATTCAGACAGTTGACCACGCACAATCTCTGTCGTTCGTTGGCAATGATACCCTCGTCCTGATTGGCCTTGGATAGGGACAGCAGGTCAAAGATCGCTGCGCTGAGTCGATCCACGCCATCGCCAGCAGCAGCAGAGATTTCCACCATATGTGGGATATGCTCTCTGATATAATCCAGCTCAATCTTTCTCTCCAGGTCTGTTTTATTGATGATCGCCACAACGGGACGACCTTTTACTCGTTCAATCAGCTGTTTATCCTCCTCTGTCAGCACATCAGAGGAATCGAATACTGCCAAGATCAAATAGCTGCGGTCCAGGCGCTGTTTCGCTAACTCAACACCGGCTGCTTCCACCACATCATCGGTGTCCCGAATACCGGCTGTATCTGCAAGATTCAGGATCACCTCACCCAACTGGATCGTCTCTTCTACCACATCGCGGGTTGTTCCCGGAATTTGGGTAACGATGGATTTCTGAGTACCGGACAACAGGTTCATCAGAGTGGATTTGCCTACATTGGGTCGACCGATGATAACAGTCTCCACACCTTCTCTTAAAATTTTTCCTGTATCGTAATCCCGCAGGATCTGATTCAGTTCCTGCTGCACCTTGGATAAGGAGAGGGTCAAATTTTCATCGGATACTTCCTCAATATCTTCATCCGGGTAATCTGTCCAGGCCGCCAAGCCTGCAGAAATCGCCAGCAGCTGATCTGCTACTCCATGGATCTTTCGATAGATGGCACCATCTCTGGCGCTGAGCGCAGCTTTTGCGCCGTGGCTTCCTTGAGCGGAGATCAGATCCATAACCGCCTCCGCCTGTGTCAGGCCCATTTTGCCATTTAAAAAGGCTCTTTTGGTAAACTCACCCGGTTCTGCCGGACGGGCTCCTGCGTCAATACAGGCCCGCAGAGCGCGTTTGACCAGATACACGCCGCCGTGACAGCACAGCTCTACCACATTTTCACCGGTGTAGCTGTGTGGTGCCCGGTAGACAAAGGCCACGCACTCATCAATCTCCCCTTCTTTGTCAGAGACCTTGCCGTATGCTCCGGTGTAGCCTTTAAAATCCACCAGCTTCCGTCCTGAGATAGAACGGAACACCTGATCCGCAACCACCATAGCATTTTCACCGGAAATGCGGATCATACCGATACCGCCCGGTGCCATTGCGGTAGAAATGGCCGCAATCGTCTGATTTTCATTCATGTTCCTTTCCTCCCAGTACAAAAATCAATGTTTCCCGTGAAACATACGGAAAATCGAAAAATAGCACATACACTGTATATTATACAACAAAAAGACCGCCCTGAAAAGAGCGGTCTTTGAAATCACATTATTCTTCTGTTACTTCCTGAACTTCTTCTGTTGTTGGAGCATCTGCAGAAGCTTCTTCATTGCCTTGCTTCTCAACAACGGTAATACCGATCAGTTTGGTCTCCTCGTCCACTCTCATGACACGAACACCGCCGGCATAACGGGACTGTACAGAGATCTGTTCCGATGGGATACGGATGATCACACCACTGTCTGTGATCAAAACAATATCGTGGTTCTCATCAACAGAGCAGAAGCCGGCTACCGGACCATTCTTATCGCAGTAGTAGTTTCTCAAACCTTTACCGCCACGAGTCTGTACCCGGTATTCCTCATAGCTGCTGCGACGACCCAGACCGCTTTCCGATACGGTCAGAGTGTATTCACCTTCGTCCACAATCGCCATACCAACAACCTGATCTCCCTCGTCCAGAGCGATCGCTCTTACACCACGGGCTGTACGGCCGATGGCGCGTGCATCATCCTCTTTGAAGCAGATACTCATACCGTTGCGGGTCGCTACAATCACATGGCTGTTGCCGTCGGTGATCTTCACCCAAGCTAGCTCATCGCCTTCATCCAGATTGATAGCGATCAGACCGCTCTTACGGACATTGGTATAGGCATTGAACTCGGTTCTCTTCACAATACCGCCCTTGGTTACCATCACCAGATATTTATTCTCGTCCTCCAGTACAGAAGTCTTCACCACAGAGGTGATCTTCTCGCCATTTTCCAGAGGCAGAATATTGATAATATTGGTGCCACGGCTTGCACGGGAGCTTTCCGGAATCTCATAGCCCTTAATGCGGTAAACTTTACCCAGATTGGTAAAGAACATCAGATAATCATGTGTAGAGCAGGTGTACAGGTCGGTAACAAAGTCCTCATCCCGACGAGTCATACCGGAAATACCGCGACCGCCACGGCGCTGAGTTTTGTAGACATCGGTAGGCTGGCGTTTGATGTAGCCGTACTGTGTCAGAGTAACCACACACTCTTCCTGTGGGATCAGATCCTCGATATCCACCTCGCCACTGACAGTAGCCAGCTCGGTTCTTCTTGGATCTCCATATTTCTCTTTGGTTTCGGTCAACTCTACCTTGATAATGTCCAGAACCTTGCGTTCATCGGCCAAAATCTCGCGGTATTCTGCGATTTTCGCACGAACCTCAGCCAGCTCGTTCTCGATCTTATCCCGTTCCAGACCGGACAGACGGCCCAAACGCATTGCCAGGATCGCATTCGCCTGAATTTCAGACAAACCAAAGCGTTCCATCAGTTTTGGACGAGACTCGTTATCATCACGGGAAGTGCGGATAATATGAACCACTTCGTCGATGTTATCCTGCGCGATTTTCAAACCTTCCAGAATATGTTCTCTTTCCTGTGCTTTCCGCAGATCGAATACGGTTCTGCGGCGGATAACCTCTTCCTGGAATTTGATGTACTCATGAAGAATTTCTTTCAGGGTCAGTACTCTTGGTTCGCCGTTGACCAAAGCCAGCATGATCACACCGCAGGTATCCTGCATCTGTGTATAGGAATACAGCTGGTTCAGAACCACCTGTGCATTGGCGTCACGCTTCAGCTCGATCACGATCTTCATGCCGTTGCGCTTGTTGGATTCATCACGGATATCACTGATCTGATCGATGCGTTTTTCTTTTACCAGATCGGCCATCGTTTCGATCAGACGAGCTTTATTGACCATGTAAGGAAGCTCGGTGACAACAATGCGCTCCCGGTTGTTTTTGAATTCCTCGATCTGTGCTTTCGCACGAACGATCACTTTACCACGACCGGTACCGTAAGCTGCACGAATACCGCTGCGGCCCATAATCATACCGCCGGTTGGGAAGTCCGGGCCTTTGATGTGTTCCATCAGGTCATCCAAAGTAGCATCCGGGTTATCGATCAGACAGCAGACACCATCTACTACCTCACCCAGATTATGCGGCGGAATATTGGTTGCCATACCAACAGCAATACCGGTAGAACCATTGACCAGCAGGTTCGGGAAACGGGATGGCAGAACCACCGGCTCTTGCAAACGGTCATCGTAGTTTGGAATAAAGTCTACGGTCTCTTTATCAATATCAGTGAGCATACGCATGGAAATGCGGCTCATTTTTGCCTCGGTGTATCGGTAAGCAGCGGCTGGGTCGCCGTCGACAGAACCGAAGTTACCCTGTCCCCATACCAAAGTGTGACGCATGGAGAAGTCCTGCGCCAAACGAACCAGAGCATCGTAAACAGAGGCGTCACCATGTGGATGGTAGCGACCCAGAACCGCACCAACGGTATCGGCGCATTTACGGAAGGCCTTGTCCGGAGACAGACCGTTTTCATACATGGTATACAGGATACGGCGATGTACCGGTTTCAGACCGTCACGCACATCCGGCAGAGCTCGGCCAACGATAACGGACATGGAGTAGTCAAGATAGGAATTTCGCATTTCCTGCTCGATATCCACGAGGATCACCTTTTCATCTTGATGATTCATCTATTATTTCACCTTAATTCTCTCATTTAATCCAGATATAAGTATATTCCTTGTTTGTTTATACTCTTTGTATCAATTATACTACAATTTATCGGAGCGATCGTCATATTTTTCCTGCAGCTGTGCCTTCATCATTTCACGGAACTGCAGAAGCTGCTCCTCTGTAAAGACCCGTTTTGGGATCACAAAGTAATAGCTCTTCATATAACGCAGGCCAAAGCTCTTTTTGAACTCGTACATCACTTCGATATCATGGTAGCTTGTGGCTCGATCGGTCAGCTGAAGCTCTGTATAGCGAGCTTCCACGACCTGTTCGGGATCTTTTTCAAAAGCCTCTGCCAACTGACGATTGGCGAAGGAGGATTTCTTCTTGTAGAATACACCCAAAACCAAAAAGAGCAGCATCAAAAGAAGTGCAAAACCACTTTTTGTGGTAATAAACTGATAAGCGTCAATGGCTGCAATCGCCATGATCATCGCAAAGACAGCCTGCTGCTTCTTATTGGTACCCAGCAACTTATCCATTTTTTCCAGTGTATCAAAGATCTCATCAGCTTTGACCTGATAAGTTACTCGAAGGGATTCGTTCTGTTTTTCCAATTCCTCCATTGTTTCCCCTCTCTTTCTTATGCACCAAATTTGGAGATAATGGCCTGGATCTGAGGGTCTGCGCCCTGGATCACTCGTTTCGGGAAGACCATGATCTTACCATTTTTCATTTTCAACAAAAGGACCGGTCCCTGCTCCTCTTTGGAGAGGATCTCGTCATAGAAGTAGGTTCCCTGATGACTTTCCTTGTAGAAGGAGATCATACGATCTTCTGCAAAGCAGAAAGTCATTTCTCTTCCGAAACGCTGATCTTTTTCGTATTCCTTGGCGATCTGTCGTTTCAGGACCGTTTTAAACAGAACAAACTGATAAAACAGATCCAGAACAGAGTACGCCATCAGCAGAACACCACCAATGGTGATCCAGTCGTGATACACCCAATCCGAGTTCAGTCCACGGAAGAGAACGATCACGCCGGCAATGAACAGCACTGCAGAGCTCAGCATGGTTCGTTTCCGAACCAGTGCCCGCTGCTCCTCACTGCTGGATACGGCATAGGATTGATATTCCTCCAGGCTGACCTGACAGTTCATCTGCAGAGGAAAATCCTGCACGGTCAGTTTGACCGCTTCTTGTTGTACTTTTTTCTTCATTACTTCCAGCAACTCCAATTTTATTCTTTATTATTTGTAAAAGCAGATATTAAACATCCAGATTGTTTACAAATTTCGCATTCTGTTCGATAAATTCGCGGCGAGGCTGAACTTTTTCGCCCATCAGAATGCTGAAGATCTCGTCTGCTTTTTCCGCATCTTCCAAAGTTACCTTCTTCATGGTGCGGCGAGCCGGGTCCATGGTGGTCTCCCACAGCTGCTCCGGATTCATTTCACCAAGACCTTTGTAGCGCTGGATATTCAGTTTGGCACCATCTGCAGACATTTCTGCAAGAACAGAATCCCGTTCTTCCTCTGTAAATACATAACGGAATTTTTTACCGCTGCTGATTTTAAACAGAGGTGGCTGTGCCAAATAGATATGACCTTCATCGATCAATGGACGCATGAAGCGGAAGAAGAAGGTCAGCAGCAGAGTACGGATATGAGAACCGTCTACATCGGCATCGGCCATAACAATGACTTTGCCGTAGCGCAGCTTGCTCAGATCGATCTCGTTGCCAATACCACAGCCCAGTGCCAGAATAACCGGAGTCAGTTTTTCGTTGCTGTATACTTTATCAATACGGGCACGCTCTACATTCAGCATCTTACCCCACAGTGGCAGGATAGCCTGATAACGGCTGTCACGACCCATTTTAGCGGAACCGCCTGCAGAGTCACCCTCGACGATGTAAATTTCAGTCTGTTCTACATCTCGTTCGGAGCAGTCAGCCAGTTTACCCGGCAGTGCAGCGCTCTCCAGCGCCGATTTGCGGCGGGCACGGTCTCTTGCTGCCTTGGCAGCTTCGCGGGCCTGAGCGGCCAGCAGGGACTTCTCAACGATGGTTTTGGCCACAGCTGGATTTTCTTCAAAGAAAGTGCTCAGCTTCTCATAGGTGACATCGTTGACCAGCTTGCGAATCTCGGTATTGCCCAGCTTGTTCTTGGTCTGGCCCTCGAACTGTGCATCCGGCATCTTAACGGAGATGACCGCAGTCATACCCTCCATAACATCTTCGGTTTTGAATTTATCGTCGCCTTTGAGCATATTGGCCTTTTTGCCATACTCGTTGAACACCTTGGTCAAAGCGTTTTTAAAACCATTTTCATGGGTACCGCCGTCGATGGTGTGGATGTTGTTGGCAAAGGACAGCAGTCTGGTATTGAAGCTGTCATTGTACTGAAGGGCAACCTCCGCAGTAGAGCCATTGTCCTCTCCGAGGAAGTGGATCACTTCCGGATGAAGCACCTCCTGTGCTTTTTTCTGACCCTGAAGGAATTCTACGAAGCTGCTGATACCACCCTCGTAGTGAAGATGCTCAGAAACCACTTCTTCCCCTCTGCGGTCAGAGAAGATAATATGAACGCCTGCATTCAGGAAGGCCTGCTCACGCAGACGGTTCAGCAGTGTGTCATACTCGTATTCCGTTGTTTCAAAGATGGTACCATCAGCCTTGAATACGACCTGAGTACCGTGTTTTTCCGTTGCTTCCATCTGAGCCAGCGGAGCGGTCTCCTTACCGTGCTCAAAGCGCTGGTAGTAGCGGTGATGACCGTCGCAAACTTCTACCTCCAGCCAGTCGGATAGAGCGTTTACTACAGAAGCGCCTACACCATGCAGACCACCGGACACCTTGTAACCGCCGCCGCCGAACTTACCGCCGGCATGCAGGACAGTGAAGACTACCGTTACTGCAGGGATACCCAGCTTTGGCTGGATGCCGACCGGAATACCACGGCCATTGTCTGTAACACGGATAATATTGTCCGGCAGAATATCAACTGTGATCTCGGTACAGCCGCCTGCCAAAATTTCGTCGATGGAGTTATCGACGATTTCGTATACCAGATGATGCAAACCATTGATACCGGTGGAACCGATATACATACCCGGACGCTTTCTTACCGCATCCAGACCTTCCAGTACCTGAATTTGAGACGCGTCGTACTGGCCATTTTCCACTTTATTGTTCTCGTTTGTGTGATCCAATCTTTCCTACCTCCGATTCCTGTATTTCTATGAAAAATCCGGCAAAAAATCCGGATCGGATCATCGTTTTTCTGCTTTTCTTGAATCCCTTTCATTATACCATAAACAGGCTTTTTTTACAAAGGAAAATCGCCGAAAATACCCTCAAAAAACGCAAAAAAAGCAGTCTGCTTTTAAGGCAAACTGCTTTATAAGGGCTCTGGAACCCTTTTTTCGGCTTTTTCTGTTTTTTACGGTATGGGGAGGCGTGGAATTGTTTCCCGAGGCTGACAGGCTCACTGCTCCCTCGCTCCGGAAAAATAGTGAAAAATCCTCTTAACGCAGATCCTCCACATAGGCAGAACGCTTTTTCAGTGTCGCACAGGAGATCTGAGAGATATAAACCACAGTCTCTCCCCGTTCCCGACAGATCACAAAAGACTTGGGCAGTTCCATGGAAACATTGACTACATGGCGCTGTTTTTCTTCCCGGCCCAAAAACTCCTTGGTGATCTTGGAGATGGAGGTATTTTCAATATCAAAGATGCCGATAATGCTTCGGCTGGGTACGACCACATCCTGTCCCAAATGCAGGTACATCTACGCTTCCTCCTCATCTAAAATATGCCCCCGGTCAATATGGAAGGTTCGGCCCTCCTCCAGCAGCTGCACCGATTCCTGATCGCAGCAGGTCACAAAGACCTGCCGGCCCTTGATTCGGTTGAGAAGATAACTTCTTCGCTGGCTGTCCAGCTCGCTCATTACATCGTCCAGCAGGATCACAGGGCTTTCTCCGGTCAATTCTTCAATGACCGAACACTCTGCCAGCTTGAGCGCCAGCACACAGCTTCTCTGCTGCCCCTGAGAGCCGTACAAACGCAAAGGCAATCCATTGACCTGCAGATCCAAATCATCTCTGTGAGGGCCACAGGAGGTGGCTCTCTTTTGAATATCCGTCATACGGTTGATTCGCAGCTGCTCATAGAACAGACGCTGCAGCTGATCCCGATCCATTTCCTCACTGGCACCAATGGAACTTTCCAGTGCCATCGATAGGGTTTCCCTCTCTCCGGAAATACCGGAATAGACCTCGCAGGCCACCGGCAGGATCCGCTTCACATACTGAAAGCGACAGTACATCAGCCATGCGCCGCATTTGGCTAAATGCTGATCCCAAATATCCACCGTGTCACTGAGCTGTGGAAAACGCTCCAGATCCTTCAGGAGGGCATTGCGCTGATCCAGGATCCGGTGATACTCTTTCAGATTTGCTTCATATTTGGGGATGATCTGACAGAGCGCCGTATCCAGAAACTTTCTTCTCAGAGCCGGTCCGTCCTTGATCAGGGACAGATGGGTCGGCGAAAACACAACCGCATAAAAATGGCCGGCCAGCTTGGATACCGACTCCAGCTGGATCTCATTGAGAAAGGCGGTCTTCTGATTTCTCAAAATGATATCAGCCGTCTGTTGACGGCCGCCGCCCCAGAATTCCAGATGCATTTTGGTCTGTTCCGAACCAAAGCGAAGCATTTCCTTCTCCTTGGCTCCCCGGAAGCTTTTTGCTCCGGTAAAGAGCCAGATCGCCTCTGCCAGGTTGGTTTTCCCCTGGGCATTGTCGCCGTAGATCACATTGATGCCCGGACAGGGATCCAGCACGATCTGTTCCATGTTGCGGAACTGCTCCAACTGTATTTTTGTAATGTACATGGGGTCGTGCCTCCTTTCTTTCCTGCCCTCGCAGTCAAGGAACTTCTATTTTGTTATTATAACACGAATCCCTAAAAAGAGAAAGCCATTGGATCTTCCAATGGCTTTCTTCTGGCTCATTTGTATTTACTCCGCTACAACATGGAGTTCCAGATCATCGATCTCCACCACATCGCCGGGACGAATCTTTTTGCCCCGCATGGTGCAGACTTCTCCATTGACCAGGACCAGACCCTCCAGAACAGCCTCTTTGGCCTGACCTCCGGTATCGGTCACACCGGCAAACTTCAGGAAGGAATCCAGTTTAATAAACTCTGTGCTGATTGCGATCTCTTCTACTTGCTTTTTAGTCATCGTTTTTCACCCTCACTGGCAGAACAAGGAACAGGAAGCTTTCGCCCTCCATTGGTACCACGCGCATTGGAGATACCGGTCCATTGATCAGAAGTTTTACCATATCACAGTCGCTGGCTTTCAGCGCATCCAGCAGATATTTGTTATTGAAGCCCATAAAGATGCCTTCGCCTTCAATTTTGCAGTCCACTTCATCGTAGGCTTTACCCATGGTGGTATTGCAGCTGATGCGGATCTTTTCGTCCGACATATTCATTTTCAGGGGGCTTCTCAGACGGTCAGAGATCAGCAGGGAGGTTCGTTCAATACCCTCCAGCAGCAGGCGGGTGCTGACTTCGATGCTGGTCTTTTCTGTTTTTGGGATCGCAGCTTCATAATTGAGGAAGTCGCCCTCCAGCAGACGGGAAATCACATGGTAGCCATCGATCTGGAAGATGATGTGTTTATGGGATACCACCATGGATACCTCATTGTCTTCCTCTTTCAGCAGCTTGGACACCTCGCCCAAAGTCTTGCCCGGAACAATGAAGGAATATTCCTTATCTGAGATAAATGGCTCTTTTCTCAGCGCAAGGCGGAAGCCGTCAACGGATACCAGCGTAATATTCTCGTTTTTGATATCAAAGAGAGAGCCGGTGTGAACCGGTTTGGAATCGGTAGTAGCAATGGCAAACAGAGTCTGGTCGATCATGGATTTCAGGACACCCTGCTTCAGAACCAGATTGGAGCTTTCATCTACAGAAGGCAGCTCCGGATAATCGGAAGCCGGAATACCCAGAATAGTAAACTCGGATACGCCACCCTTGATCAGGCAGAGCTGTTTTTCGTCACAGTGGATGGAGATGGTCTCGCTTGGGATACGGCGAATGATATCCAGCAGCAGGCGAGCGGTCAGAACAACCTGACCTTCTTCTTTGACATCTGCTTCCATAGAGGTCACAATACCCAATTCCAAATCATAACCTACCAGACTGATCTGGTTTCCGGCAGCTTTGATCAGGATACCCTCCAGAGCCGGAATGGGAGATTTGCTGGAGACCGCACGGGACACATTGGACACCGCTTCGACCAGCAGAGCTTTCTGGCAAATAATTTTCATGACAGACAGCACTCCTTTCTAAATTTCACAATCAATAAAAAACAAAATACAAATAATACAAAGATATAAAAATAAATAGTCGTAGTAGTAGGGACCGTTAAAAAGTTGAGGCCCAAGGGAAAGGGGCATGATCAAGCCATTTTTGGCCAAACGACTTTGTGGAAGAAGTTTCAAAGAAATTTTGGATTTCCGGAAAGAAACTTTTTCCTCCACAGGCCGGTGGAAAAGATGGCTGTGGAAAGTGTAAATCTTGTCCAAAACTTCGGGGATAAAACATTCCACGAAAATCACCCGAAAATGACAAGTGGAAATCGTGGAATGTGGAAAGTTGAGATTTTCCACCAACAACCCATTCACCGGATGCGGTGGAGAAGATTTACACGAAAATGGCAAGAAAGGAATTCAACAATTCCCGATTCTTAATTGTCCCGGATATTTTTGATGATATCCTCGATGGTCTCCTTATATTTGGCGTCCTGTGCAATGTTCTTGGTCACCTGATTGATGGCATAAACCACAGTGGAGTGGTCACGGCCGCCGAATTCCTCACCGATGGAAGCCATGGACATCTGCGTGATATCGCGGATCACATACATGGCGATCTGGCGGGCATTGGAGATCTGGGAAGAGCGTTTGCTGGAACGGATATCTGCTGCGGTAACGCCATAGGTGCGGCCCACCTCGGAGATGATGCGCTCCACGGTCACAGGGACAGGCTGATTATCACTGAGGATATCACGGATCGCGTTTTCCGCTACCTTGATGGAAGGAGCCTGTTTGGCCAGCGTTTTGTAGGCATTGATCTTCTTGACAACGCCTTCCAGCTGACGGATGTTGCTCTTGATGCGGTTGGCGATGTATTCAGCCACATCATTTGGGATATCCAGACTCATCAGCTCTGCTTTGCGCTTGATGATAGCGATACGGGTTTCGATATCCGGTGGCTGAATATCGGCCAGAAGACCCCACTCAAAGCGAGTACGCAGTCGTTCTTCCAGGGTTTTGATCTCTTTTGGAGGACGGTCCGATACCAGTACGATCTGTTTTTTGGCAGCGTGCAGGGTCTCGAAGGTGTGGAAGAATTCCTCCTGAGTCTGCTCTTTGCCGGCAATGAACTGGATATCGTCTACCAGCAGGACATCGGCAGGACGGTATTTGTCCCGGAATTCGGTGGTATTTTTATTCTGGATGGCGCTGATCAGCTCGTTGGTGAAATCCTCACCTTTGACATAGACAACATTGGTGTCGGCCCGATTCTTTTTGATCTCGGACATGATGGCGTAGAGCAGATGGGTCTTGCCAAGACCGGAACCGCCGTAAATAAACAGAGGGTTGTAGCCTTTACCAGGGTTCTGAGCCACGGCCAGACAGGCAGCGTGAGCAAATTTATTGGAGGTACCAACGATAAAGGTTTCAAAGGTATACTCGTAATCGCCGTTCTGACGATTGATCTCCATCATAGGCTGAGGCTGATAAGAAACAGCAGGACTGGCTGTTTCCTGTACAGGAGCAGCAGCTGCTCCGCGGGCAGCCGGATTGATCACAACGATCTGTACTTCGACATCGACGCCGGTCACATCGTGGAAGGCGCCGCGCAGATTATCCATGTAGCGGGTCTCCAGGAGATTCTTCTTCAGCTCCGCATTGACGGAGAGTACAGCGGTGGTGCCATTAAAGGAAACCAGCTCCAGATCCTTGATCCACAGATTGTATACCATATCGGAAAGATTGCCGGTATTCTTGATCGTTTCCTTTACATATTGAAAGAGCTCCGCAAGGTCCATAATTCGACCTCCTTTTTTGTTTCACAGTTTTCTACCATTCCCAAACGGCCCATTCACAACACTTTCAAGGACTTTTTACAGGCTCGTGAAACAGCATGGGAAACCATCGGGAAATCCAGTGGAAAAATATTTTTCCACCAGCTTTATAACAAATATTTTAACATAGTGCAAAGTGAGATTTCAAGAGTTTTCAACAAGGAAAAAGAGGGACTTGAAAGAAATTTGGAGGCGAAAGACAGGGCTTTTCCGGGAAGCGTGATGAAGAGGCAGGAAAAACAGCATTTTTTGTCTGCATCCGCAAAAGGAACCTTCGACCTTTTTCGCTTTTGAATTCTACAAATCGTCATAAAAAGTACACATATCAAATACTTGCTTTGGGACTGGGGAGGATAGTATAGCACAGGATTCTTCGACAAAAAACTTTATTAATTCTGTTTCACGGCTGTTTTTCAGCAGAATATTTCAGAAGAAAAATGGACAAAAACGACAAAGAAAAACAGCCGCCGTTTCCGGAGAAACGACGGCTGTGAGAACCTATTTATTTGCAGCTGCGCAGAGCATGGATCTTTAAGATCGCCAGCTGTGTTTTGGCATCAGGGATCTCGTCCCGCAGAACCATGTGCAGTGCCTGATCAAAGGGAATCTTTTCGACGGAGAGGAATTCATCTTCGTCCAAATGCTGCTTGCTTGGGATCAGATCCTGAGCAAGATAGATGTGGATGATCTCATTGCAGTAACCGACGGTAGGATACATGGCAGTCAGCAACTGGAAGCGTCCGGCCCGATAGCCGCACTCCTCCTCCAACTCTCTCATACCACAGACAGCCGGATCCTCGCCTGCCTCCCGTTTCCCGGCAGGCAGCTCCAGCAGCTCCTGACCGAAGGCGTAGCGGAACTGACGGACAAAGAGCAGCTGATCCTGCTCATCCAAAGCAGCAACACAGACACCGCCATGATGGTGGACGATCTCTCTGCTGGCTTCTTTTTGGTTCTCCAGCAGGACTCTATCCTCGGTCACACGGAAAATGCGGCCGGAGAAGATCTCCCGGGAGCTGAGCTGTTTTTCCTCATGCATGGGTAGGACCTCTTTTCGAAAAAAGAATAAAGAAAAACCGTCAGGAAGACACGGATCCTGACGGCGAATAAAATTATCCGGATAATTTTATTTCTTTACCACTATTTTGCCAGATTGCAGATGGTGGATTTTTTTCTTGCTGCAGCGTTTTTATGAAGGAGACCTTTAGCGCAAGCCTGGTCGATATTCTTCATTGCCAGTCTAACCATTTCGTCTTTGTTCTCAGCGTTAGCTTCGATCGCAGCGTTAGCCTGTTTCAGAACGGTTTTCAGATGAGTTTTAGCAGCTTTGTTCTGAGCGGTTTTTTTAGCTGCAACGAGAACTCTTTTCTTTGCAGATTTGATGTTTGCCATGGGTTCGCACCTCCTTTTCCTGCTTGACATTACAAGTTATCTTAGCATTTTTTTAAAGGAAATGCAACACCTTTTTTCTGATTTTTTTATTTTTTCATCCCCTTCTTATAAAATACAGGCAAAGACAACAAGCCGATTTCCACAACAGAAAGGAATTTTGTACATCTCTCCGGACAAAGTTGGCCGGGATTTCGTCAAATCGGGAGATTTTTCCCTTTCACGCAAAAAATTCTTGAATTTCCCAGCCCAAGGTGCTACGATATCTATATTCATTTTCTATTTAATTCATTAAAGTGATAGAGTGAAACAGTTGTTTGGAAAGGGTGATTTTCGGATGTATCGCAGCAATGAAACCATCAATATTGCGGAGATCTTTGGCAGCCAGGTATTCAATGATACGGTCATGCGCCATCGATTGCCAAAAAATGTATATCAGAGCTTAGTGAAAACCAGCAGCAAGGGTCAGACCTTGGATCCGGCTATTGCAGACATTGTTGCCAATGCCATGAAGGATTGGGCGATTGAGCAGGGTGCGACCCATTATGCTCACTGGTTCCAGCCCATGAACAATGCGACGGCTGGTAAACATGACGCCTTTCTGTCGACAGCCGGTGAGGGCTCTGTGACACTGGAATTTTCCAGCAAAGCCTTGGTGAAAGGAGAAACGGACTCCTCCTCCTTCCCTTCCGGCGGCTTGCGCTCCACCTTTGAAGCTCGCGGCTATACCGCCTGGGATCCCACCTCCCCGGCTTTTGTACGAGATGGAACGCTGTACATCCCGACAGCCTTCTGTTCCTATACCGGTGAAGCAATGGACACCAAAACGCCCTTACTACGCTCCATGCAGGCTTTGTCCAGAGAAGGCGTTCGCTTCCTTCATGCCTTGGGCATGAAAGAGGTAAGCAGCGTGAAACCGACGGTTGGAGCGGAGCAGGAGTATTTCCTGGTTGACTACGACCTGTATTCCAAACGACTGGATCTGAAAATTTGCGGAAGAACACTCCTGGGCGCAAAGCCATCCAAGGGTCAGGATTTGGATGATCACTATTGCGGTCGTATCCGCCTGCGTGTAGCGGAGTATATGAGAGATCTGGATCAGCGTCTGTGGAAGCTGGGGATCGTCAGCAAAACCAAACATAATGAAGCTGCACCGGCTCAGCATGAGTTGGCGACGGAATATTCCACCGCCAATATTGCCTGTGACAACAACCAGCTGGTCATGGAGATCATGCGCTCCTTGGCAAAGGAGCACGGCTTGGCCTGCCTGCTCCACGAAAAGCCTTTTGCCAGCGTCAACGGTTCCGGTAAACATAACAACTATTCCTTGGTGACCGATACGGGAGTCAATCTGTTGGATCCGGGAAAAAATCCGGAGGAAAACCCTCTGTTCCTGCTGATGCTCTGTGCTTTTATCCGAGGCGTAGATCTTTACGGTGATCTGCTGCGTATGTCAGCCACCTGTCCGGGCAACGACTATCGCCTGGGCGAGGGCGAGGCGCCTCCTGCGGTCATTTCCATCTTCCTTGGGGGTCACTTATCCGCAACCATGAGCAGCATCGCCAGAGGCACTCTGGCGGCTCATAATGGAGAAGCACAGATGATGAATGTGGGCGTGGAAGCGATCCCAACCTTCCAGCTGGATGAATCGGATCGCAACCGTACTTCTCCTTTTGCCTTTACCGGAAATAAGTTTGAATTCCGCATGGTGGGTTCCTCTCAGTCCATTGCCTATGCCAATGTGGTTCTGAACACCATGATCGCAGATTCCTTCTCCTATATGGCAGAGCGTCTGGAGCAGACGGAGGACATCGAAAGGGAAACCCAGAAAATCATTGCAGATACCATGAAGGAGCACAGCCGGATCCTCTTTAACGGGAATAACTACAATCAGGAGTGGATCAATGAAGCTGCCCGCAGAGGTCTGCCGATCATTCGCAACTCTGTTGACGCGTATCGAACCTTTATCGACCCGAAAAACATGAAGCTCTTTGAACGCTACAATGTCTTCAGCGAAAAAGAGTGCCATGCCCGCTATGAGGTTCTGATCGAGAATTACAGCAAGGTTCGTCATATCGAAGCTTTCACCATGCTGGAAATGGTGAAACGACAGATCCTGCCGTCCTGTATCGAGTATGCAGGACGAGTAGCCGGAAGCTACAATAACATCCAGGCAGCCGGTATGAAAGCGACCGCCATTGGCGGCCATGTTCAGCTGGTGACCTCTGGAATTGAGGAGATCATTCAGGCCACCGGACAACTGGATGAGCAGGTAGCCAAAGAAGAGAGCTTCCATAGCGCAGAGGAGAAAGCGATTTTCTCCAGTACCCAGCTGAAGCAGTCTATGGATGAGCTGCGCCGAAAATGTGATGCTTTGGAAACCATCGTTGATGCCCGCAACTGGCCAATGCCGACCTACACCGATCTGCTGCATCGGGTATAGAAAAAGTCAAAAAAGCCGCCTCGAACGAGGCGGCTTTTTTAGTATCAGGATTGATTCTGCAAAACAGGATTACATTTCGCAGAGTTTCAGCAGTTCTTCCCAGTTGCGGTCAACTTCCTGCTGTACCTGTTCGATCATCCACTCATTGCCTTTTTTGAACATATGAGCGAAACGACCCTGCAGTTTCAGGTATTCTTCTACTGGCAGTTTGTTCTTTGGTTTGTAGCTGAGGATGTATTTGCCTTCAACAACCTCGTACAGAGGCCATACGCAGGTCTCAACAGCAGCTTTGGTTACTTCCATCAGTTTTTCAGATGGGTATCTCCAGCCGCGTGGGCATGGTGCCATTACATTCAGGAAAGCAGCACCTGGAGTGTAGATCGCTTTATGTGCTTTTTCAGACATATCTTTCAGGTTGCCGATGAAGGTAGTCTGTGCAACATAAGGGATGCCGTGAGAAACCATGATTTTGGTCAGGTTCTTTTTCTGCTGCAGTTTGCCTGGGATCACAGAACCGTATGGAGTGGTTGTGGTGTCAGCAAAGTGTGGAGTAGAGGAAGAACGCTGGATACCGGTGTTCATGTAAGCTTCGTTGTCGTAGCAAACATAAACCATGTCATGGCCGCGTTCCATTGCGCCGGACAGGGACTGGAAGCCGATATCGTAAGTACCGCCGTCACCGCCGAAGGCGATGAATTTCCAGGTTTCATCGATTTTACCGCGTTTTTTCATTGCTTTGTAAGCAGTTTCAACGCCGGAGATGGTAGCGCCTGCGTTTTCGAAGGCGTTATGGATGAAGCTGTCTTTCCATGCGGTGTATGGGTAAATGAAGGTAGAAACCTCGAGACAGCTGGTTGCAGAGCAAACAACAGCATGATCTTCCGGATTCAGCGCACGCAGGATGGTACGAACAGCGATTGGAGAACCGCAGCCTGCACACATTCTATGACCACCGGACAGGCGGTCTTCTTTTTTCAGTTCTTCTTTCAGATTGTAGCTCATGTCTGTTCTCCCTCCTATTCTCGAACTTCAAGGTAACGGTAGGTTTCGCCGGTGCAGCCGGTTTCCACGATCTTATCCAGTTCAGCGTAAACCGTTTTGATGCTTTCGATGCGAACATCGCGGCCACCCAGACCGTAGATGTAGTTGATGCCTTTTGGACCAACAACGCCGTTGGAGAAGAGAGCAGCACATACTTCTGCATAGATTGGGCCGCAATGTGCGTTGAAGCTGTCGTCTTTATCCATAACAGCGAAGGCTTTTACATTTTTCAGAGCCTCAGCAATGTCCTCGGATGGGAATGGACGGAAGGAGCGGATCTTGATCAGACCAACTTTTTTGCCTTCTGCGCGCAGCTCGTTGATTGCAGCTTTTGCGGTACCAGCGGAGGAACCGATGATAACGATTGCTTCTTCTGCATCGTCCATCATGTATTTTTCGATCAGACCATAAGTACGGCCGGTCATCTCGCCAAATTCAGCGCCTACTTTGCGGATCACATCTTTGGCATCGATCATAGCCTGAGCCTGCTGGCGTTTTGCTTCCATATAGTAGGTTGGAGTAGCGTAAGCGCCCACAGCCATCGGTTCGTCTTTGTTCAGCAGGTAGTGTTTTGGATTGTATTCGCCAACGAATGCTTTTACTTTATCGTCTTCAACCAGCTCGATGTTTTCGATTGCGTGGGAGGTGATGAAGCCGTCCTGGCAGATCATGATTGGCAGCTCAACAGCTTCGCCGATTCTCATAGCCTGCAGGTAGTTGTCGTATACTTCCTGGTTGGTTTCAGCAAAGAGCATCAGCCAGCCGGTGTCACGAACGCCCATAGCGTCAGAGTGGTCGTTGTTGATGTTGATTGGACCGGACAGAGCACGGCAGGAAACTGCCAGAGTGATCGGCAGACGGTCGGAAGCAGCAACATAGAGCATCTCGGTCATGTAGCACAGACCGCAGGAAGAAGTAGCGGATACTGCGCGGCAGCCGGCTGCCTGTGCACCGATACAGGTGGACATAGCAGAATGCTCGGATTCCACGGCGATGAATTCAGTATCTACCTGACCATTGTCAACATAGGTAGAGAAGTACTGAGGGATCTCGGTGGAAGGAGTGATTGGGAATGCACCCATCACATCTGGATTGATCTGTCTCATTGCAACGGCAACAGCTTCGTTACCGGAAAGTCTTTCTCTGATTCCCATTGTAAATCCCTCCTATTTCTCGTCTTTTACCATGGTGATGGCATTGAAGGGACATACATTGGCACAGATGCCGCAGCCTTTGCAGTAGAAGTAATCAAACTCACCGCGTTTGCCGTCTACTACAGGAATAGACATATCTGGGCATACAGGAGCGCACAGCAGGCACTGTTTGCATTTGTCCATATCAATGATTGGTTTCATGGTGCGCCAGTCACCGGTTTCAATTACAGAAGCAGTAGCACCTTCAAAGATGTTGCAGCCTGGAGTGATCTCTTTCCAGGTTACTTCAGCAGTCATATCTTTTGCTAAATGGCTCATCCGATTTTAACCTCCTCCATAGAACGCTTCAGGGCGCGCATATTACCGTCGATTACATGTGGTTTGGAAGCAAATTTGTGATGGAAGGAAGCTTCCATATCTTTTACAAATGCTTCTGGTTCAACAATACCGCTTACTTTTACGATAGCAGCCAGCATTGGAGTATTTGGGAAGTTTTTGCCCAGCTCTTCTTCAGAGATTTTGCCTGCGTCGATGGTGCAGACTTTGCCTTCATAGCCTTTCAGCAGAGGACGGATTTCTTCCGGGGATTTGCCGGAGTTGATCACGATGGCGCCGTCAGCTTTCAGACCAGCAGTAACATCAACTGCGCTGATCAGAGTCTCGTCAACAACTACTACATAGTCTGGGTAGTAGATATTGGAGTGAACGGTGCAGCGCTCGGAGCTGATGCGGTTATAAGCGGTGATTGGAGCGCCCATACGCTCTGGACCGTATTCAGGGAAGCCCTGAACATATTTGCCGGTGTTGAATGCTGCGTCAGCCAGCAGCAGAGATGCGGTTTTCGCACCCTGACCGCCGCGGCCATGCCAGCGGATCTCTACCATGTCTTTCATGTCAATGATCTCCTTTCTCTTAGGGCCCGGGGAAGGGCCCTTTTTGAGCTTCGTGGATTATTTGCAGATTGCGGTGATCTCGATCTCGCAGAGGAGATTTTTTGGAATTGTAGCAACAGCAACGCAGGAGCGAGCTGGTTTGCTGGTGAAGTATTTTGCGTAAACAGCATTGAAAGCAGCAAAGTCTTTTATGTCAGCCAGGAAGCAGGTGGTTTTGATAACATCATCAAAGGTCAGACCGTTTGCTTCCAGGATACCTTTTACATTCTGGCAGCAGCGCTCAGCCTGTTCTTCAATGGTGCTGCCTACTACTTCGCCGGTAGCAGGATCCAGAGCGATCTGGCCGGAAGCGTAGAGCACGCCGTTTGCACAGATAGCCTGAGAGTATGGGCCGATAGCAGCAGGAGCGTTGTTGGTGGAAGTAACTTTGAACATAAGCACTCACATTCCTTTACAATAGTTTTCTTGAATTTTATCAGACCGGCATAGCCGGTTGTGTACGGTTTAGTCGATCACTTCATAGCCGTTTTCACACAGCTGTTTTTTGATCTCGTCGATATGTGCGGAGTTTTTGGTTTCCAGAACCATGGAAACGATGCAGGCGCTGACATCGGATTTCTCGTCCTCACGGGAGTGGTCGATGTTGGTAATGTTTGCGCCGGTATCGGAAACGATCTGCAGCATGCGGATCAGATTGCCCGGTTTATCCACGATTTTGGTGGTGATCTCAGCGATGCGGCCCTGTTTGGACAAGCCTTTGGTGATGATACGGGACAGTGTGGTCACATCCACATTACCGCCGGATACAACGCAGACGGTTTTCTTTTCGGAAGCGTCCACTTTACCGAACATGACAGCAGCAACCGTGGTTGCACCGGCACCTTCAGCAACGGTTTTCTGGTCTTCGATCAGAGCAGTGATTGCTGCGCAGATCTCTTCTTCAGAAACGGTAACCAGTTCATCCACATATTTTTCGCAGAGTTCGAAGGTCAGATCGCCCGGTTTCTTTACA
>JAGALG010000016.1 GCA_017848075.1 Oscillospiraceae bacterium
GGCCGTATTTACAATGATGTGATAACGAACATTGCGACGCAGACGACTCCAAATGTTTGTATCACATATCCGGACCATATTGCGACCTATCTGACGGGTCCAAATACCGTCGTTCCGCTGGATGAACTTTTTGTTGATGAGGATTATGGCTTGGGTGGCAGTCAGTTGCTTTTTGACGGTCCGACACAAGAGGAGATCGTTCCCCAGTTCCTGCAGGAGTGCCAGTTGGGGGATCAGCACTATGCTCTGCCGTATATGCGTTCCACAGAAGCTTGTTATATCAACAAAACTTATGTTGAAGCCCTGGGTTATGAGTTACCGGAAGTGCTGACCTGGGACTTCGTTTGGGAAGTTGCGGAAGCTGCTACAGAAAAAAATGCGGACGGTAGCTATAAGTTGAACGGGCAGAATGTTATGATTCCGTTCATTTATAAATCCACCGATAATATGATGATTCAGATGACCCGCCAGTTGGACAGTGGTTATTCCACCGAAGAAGGAGAGATCCAGCTGTTCAATGACAGCACCAAGGAACTGCTTTATACGGTTGCAGAACATGCAAAAAGTGGAGCCTTCTCTACCTTTAAAATCTCCAGCTATCCAGCTAACTTTCTCAATGCCGGTCAGTGCGTTTTCGCTGTAGACTCCACCGCAGGTGCCACATGGATGGGCAGCTATGCACCGCTTTCGGATATCAGTGAGGATAAATTTGTGGAATTTGAGACTGAAGTCATGACAATTCCACAATTTGACCCAAGCAAGCCAACGATGATTTCTCAGGGTCCATCGGTCTGCATCTTTAATAAAGAGGATCCGCAGGAGGTTCTGGCTTCCTGGCTCTTCACTCAGTATCTGCTGACCAATGAAGTCCAGATCGCCTATGCCGGAACAGAAGGTTATGTTCCTGTCACCTCCAAGGCACAGGAATCGGCAGAATATCAGGATTATCTGTCCCGCAGTGGTGAAGACAATGAACACTACTACGATGTAAAACTGAAAGCCTCTCAGCTGTTGTTGGATAATGTACAGAATACTTTTGTAACTCCTGTCTTCAATGGCTCCACCTCTCTTCGAGATGCTGCAGGTCAGCTGATCGAAAATGTGACCAAATCTGTTCGTCGAAAGGAAACGATCGATGAAGCCTATATGGAGGAGTTGTATGAAGATGTGAACTCCCTTTATCGACTGGATCAGCTTGGCGGCAGGGGAGCCATTTCCGTGGATAAGGAGGAGATGGGAGAACTGCCAACAGCGTCCTTGCTGCTCTTGCTTGCACTGGCAGCTACTTGGATTTTGATTGCTCTTTCTGTCTTTTTCAACAAATATAAGAAGAAAAAGCTGTAAAAACAACTGACAAGACATTGATTTCTTTTTATTTTGATGTATAATAGTCTTGTGCTTTTGGTACACAACTTAGAAAAGGAGATTTGAAACATGAAAAAACTGTTAGCACTGGCGCTGGCTGGCCTGATGACTCTTTCCATGGCAGCTTGCTCCAACAACGAATTTGACCCATCTGCAAAATCCGAAGGTGTTATGACCTACGAGGAATACGCTGCAGCAGAGCTGGAGAGCGAAGTTACCATCGAGGCTTTTGTTCAGGCAAAACAGTCCTGGTGGGATAACAAAGCAACTGTCTATGCTCAGGATCCGGATGGTGCATACTTCCTGTATGAGATGGCTTGCTCCGAAGAGGATTACGCAAAACTGGAAAAAGGCACTAA
>JAGALG010000131.1 GCA_017848075.1 Oscillospiraceae bacterium
ATTCTGGTTTACAACAAACCACCTTTTATGCCCTGCCACCAATCCTGCGGTCATGCAGCAGATACTTTGGCTAATGTTTTTGCGTCTCACTGTGATAAACTGGGACAGATGCTGATGTATCGACCTCTCAATCGTCTGGATCGGGATACAACAGGGGCGGTTGTGATTGCCAAGACCCGTTTTGCTGCTGCGTCTATTACAGGCGGCTTTCATAAAGTATACCGTGCAATCGTTTGCGGTGTACCGGAACCGAGAGAGGGGCGGATTGATCTGCCGATCCGTCGGGAATTTCCGGAGGAGATGCGCCGTATTGTTGCAGAGGATGGACAGCGTGCAGTGACCAATTACAAAGTGATCGCAGAAAATGGTGAATATAGCTTGGTCGACTTTACTTTAGAGACTGGACGAACCCATCAGATTCGTGTTCATATGTCTTATTTGGGCTACCCATTGATTGGAGATCCAATGTATGGACAGCCCAGTGCAAAAATCGATCGACAGGCTCTTCATTGTGCATCGATCGGTTTCCAGCATCCTGTCAGTCGGAAGGATGTGCAAGTTTCATGTCCTTTGCCAGAGGATATGAAACAACTTTGCAGGGAATTTGGTTTTAAAATTCCGGAATTGAAAGAAAAATAATAAGAAAAAGGCGATAGGAAGTAAGTAAAATCAGCTTTTGTCATGCGAGAAAAATAAAAAAGTAAAATTTGTGATATTTTGCAAAAATATGACGAAAATCTGTCTTTTCTTCTAAAAATCATTGCAAATATTGGAATATCAGGTATAATTGGAAGTATCAAGCGTATCTATGGTACAAAAATATTCCGAGCGTATTTTGATTCAGGAGGAAGAAAAATGAAGAAAAAAATGGCCGTTCTGATGGCTGCTATGATGCTGCTTTCCCTTGCAGCTTGTGGTAAAGGGGAAAAAGAACAGATTAGCGTGGAAAGCGGTAAGCTGATCATGGCAACCGAGGCTGCTTTTGCTCCGTACGAATATAAGAGCAATGGCGAGATCGTTGGTGTCGATGTAGAAATCGCACAGGCAATCGCTGATGAACTGGGTCTGGAGCTGGTGATCCAGGACATGGAATTCGAAAAAGCAATTCTTGCACCGCATGAAGGTACTGCAGATTTGACTGCAGCTGGCCTGACTGTAACTGAAGAGCGTAAAGATGTTGTCAGCTTCTCTGTAGAATATATGCAGACTGAACAGGTAGTTGTAACCAAAGCTGGCGATACTTCTATTACTGATGAAGCAACAATGCTGAGCAAAACAGTTGGCGTGCAGTCCGGTTCTTCCAGTGAGCTGTACTACAGCGAGAGTATGAACGGTGAGATGAAAGCATATGTAACCTATCAGGAAGCAGCAGATGCTCTGAAAGGTTCTGAAATTGACTGCATCGTCATGGACCATCTGGCAGCTGAAATGTTGGTTGCACAGAATCCGGAACTGGAAGTACAGCCATTCACCCTGTACGAAGACAGCGTTGCTTTTGCAGTAGAGATCGACAATGATGCACTGCTGGAAAAAATCAACCCAATTATTCAGAAAATGGTAGACGATGGTACCGTTGAAAAATTGGTTCAGAAACATATGGAAAGTGCAAAATAATTTG
>JAGALG010000132.1 GCA_017848075.1 Oscillospiraceae bacterium
CTGTCGCCCACGCTGATGTAGTAGAAATTTCCATCTTTCAGCAAACCTGCCACTACGGTGGAACCACTGCGGCTGTTTCTGCCGCTGAGGAAACTGTTGACTGCTCTGTTCGCTTCCTGCACCAGACGGTACAGAAGCTGTTGCGGAGCCTCTTCTCCTGCGAAGAAGCCTTCCATCATGGTGCTGACTACCAGTTGGCTGACCTTATCACCATCACTGAGACCGCCCATACCATCAGCCACAACGCTCAAAACACCTTTACTGTCAAGCATTTCGGCAGGAGAAACAGAAAAGCTGTCCTGCTGGCCTTCTCTGGCACCGATACCGTGAAGTTTATTGACAGTAAACACAGGTTGTACCTCCTGCTGTACGACGGTTTTCTTATTGATTTTCTTTTTCCTTAGCAGAAGGAGCAATAAAATCAGCGCAATCAGCAGCAGTGCTGTTAAAACCCACACCCAAGGCTCTACCTGCAGCAGGTACTCCTTGGCCTGTTCCCAAAAAGTGGGTTCGATCGATGGAGCCGGAGGCTCCGGTTCTGAGATCGCTGTTGTGATTTGTGTTGGAACAGTAGGATTACCTGCTTCCTGAGGGATGCCGTTATCCATCATAAACAGTCTAATCATTCTTAACACCTTCCGCCCAGTTAAAGCGCTTGCCGCAGAGACCGATGAGCATCAGCTTGGTGCTGCCGATGGTGATGACATCGTAGCTCTTCATTTCCGTTGCATTGAAAACAGGTTCTTCGTTCAATTCAATGATGTTGCGGCCGTCTGCAGGACCTACAAAGTAGGTGTCTCGTTTTGCATAGTAAGAAATAACCGCATGTCTCTCACGGGAGATCTGTGCGTCGCCCTGAAGAACGATCTCGCCGCTTTCACGGCCGATGTAGTTGTAGCCACCATAGATTTTGAAGTCCATGCCGCGCATTGGGCCCTCGATGCAAACCAGCCAGCCCACAACAGGTTCAATGTCCCCGAGGATATTGGCAGGCATCGTTCTCATAGCGCCTGCAGGTTCCGTTTTTCCGATGTTCGATACGACAGAATTGTCGTCGTTTGGCTCCGTTTCCGGCATGGTTCCTACACAGTGGGGGCAGGTTGGATGCAGTGCTTCGTTGTAAACATTTTCGCATTTTGGGCAAACTTTCATTTTAACTTCCATGGTAGTACCTCCTGAAAATATAAGTGTATGTTAATAAATAATTTGGAACTGATTTTCCGCATTGGCCAGATAGAATACACTGCCGTTCTGCAGCGGCTGCGGCTGCTGTGGATAAATGCGGGTGCCGTTGGAAAGGTAGGTTCCGCAGCGGGAACCCAGATCGGTCAGATACACTGCCGCACTGTCACAACGAAGGGAACAGTGATGTCTGCTGATATTGGCGGAATTTGCTGTCAGACGGATGCCGCAGTCATAGTCACGGCCGATGATGAGACCATTCTTTCCCAGTGAGTAAGTCTGGCCTCTCAGCGGGCCGGCAATGCAGGTCACTTTCCAACTGTAGTTTGACGGCGAATCCATCGTTTTTCCGATGTTGAAACCGTTCCAAATCGGTGCTGTCCCTGCGTTGTCACGAACCAGGATGACATAAATGATGAATCCTACTGCTACGACTACGCTGGCAGTTGTGCTGATAATAGCGCTGACTGCTGTACACAGGAAAGCTTTCTTCGCCAAATTCTGCCGTCCCATCCATCCGAGCACAAAGAACGGGAAAATACCGACGGCAGCACCGACTAAGAGGCTTATGAAAATTTCCAACACAGTAAATGTGAGCATATGATTTCCTCCCTGAATCTATGGTTTGTTTGCTTCCACTATATCACAACGAAATTCGTCCTCGTCCAAGTGATTTCCGCAGCTTTTCCCGACAGGATGCGCCAAGAAAAAAAGCAAGAAAAAAGCCGATGCAACGGAGAAAAACATCGTTCTTCCCTTGAATCATCAGCTTTGTTACGATATAATGGTTGTAATTCTTTACGAAACGAGGTGGAATTGATGAACATTCAGCTGACCCGTCTGTCTGCGGACGAATACGAGCGTATTCGCAGTGGCCGCATGACACCGGCTATGGCCGCACAGTATCTGAAGGAAGAACGCATCGTTCTTCGCACCTTCAGTGAAACGATCCGTGAACTATATCCTGCTGATGATTTGCAGTTCCGCCTGAATCATGCTTTTCTCACCGGTTCAACCGAAAAGAAAGGATCTGTGGAACGCAGAATCCGCAACTGGCTCTCCGGTCAAAACAGCCCTACCAGCAGAGAAGATATCTTTCGTATTGCCTTTGCTCTGGATCTTTCCGAAGCGCAGACCAATTTTCTTCTGGGACTCTGCACAGAGTACGGTATCCACTATCGTGACGGACACGATGTGATCTACTCCTGGTTTCTCCGCACTGGCAGGAACTATGATGATGCTGTCCGCTTTTATGAGGAATTACCGCCCATCCCTGATGTTCCTTATCAGGACATGGACTGTACCCATCTCACCCATGAACTGCAGGCCGCCTTCCAGACCATTCACAGTGAAGACGACTTAAAACGCTGCTATATCAGCAATCTGGATAAATTCGGCATGCTCCATCAAAGAGCATTTCATTACTTCAGTAAGTACCTGGATCAGCTGATTTGCCCTACTTCTGCTCTTGGCGGCATAGATGAGCCGGACTACTCCATGGAAGCATTGATGGAGCAGTACCTTTCCCTGAAAATGCCTTCCGGTAAGAACCTCTCTTCATACAGTGTCGTTCAGAAGCTGCTGAAGCACAACTGGCCCAATGCCACCGCCTTGAAAAACATCCGCAACGGCATCAAGGATGTTCCCCGCAAACTGCTCCTGCTTCTCTATGTTATTACGGAAAATGTGGTGGACGACAGCTATAACGAAATGGACGAAGACTACATCACCTTGGAGGATCGAGTGGAAGACCATTGGTACACCCTCAATGCGATCCTTGCTGACTGCGGTATGCCTTTGCTCGACCCACGCAACGCTACTGATTGGCTGGTCCTCTATGCGATTACAACGGATAACGCTCCCATGAGCGAACGCATGGAAGATGTGATTGATTGTATGTTCAACGAACATCTTCAGCATCTTTAATCCTTCCCATCGCTTGGGGAGGATTTTTTTATAGAACTGCCATAAGGTCTTTCATGGACAGAGGCTTTTGCTTTTTGCCCTTGGGTGCTATAATGGTCATAGAGTTTGAAACAGGAAGTGAGCCTTATGCGTCAATTTACCAATCCCATCCACATTCTCCGCCTCATTGACGGAGCCAAAGAGGCCCGTGGTCTGACGGTCATCATCGATGTGTTCCGTGCCTTTTCGCTGGAGTGTTACCTCTATGACCGAGGCGTAAAAGAAATCCGCCCGGTGGGCAGCATTGAGGAGGCCTTTGCCCTGAAAAACAGCCTGCCCGACAGCCTGCTGGTGGGAGAGCGTCAGGGCAAAAAGTGCGAGGGCTTTGATTTTGGCAACTCCCCTTCCTCCATCCCGGCGGAACAGATCAAGGGAAAAACGATCATCCACACCACCAGCGCCGGTACGCAGGGCATCGTCAACGCCACCCACGCCAGCGAGCTTCTCACCGGCAGTCTGGTCAACGCCAAAGCCATTGCCGATTACATCATAGAAAAGCAGCCCGAGGAGGTTTCTTTGGTCTGCATGGGCACCGGCGGTACCCGTCCCAACGCAGAGGACGAGCTCTGCGCTCAGTACATCAAGAGCCTGCTGGAAGGCTCCGCCCTTCCGGACATTGAGGAGAAAATCAGGGAGCTGCGCTTCCACGGCGGAGAGCATTTCTTCAACGAAGAAACACAGGAAGTCTTTCCACAGGAGGATTTCTGGCTATGCTGCCAGTATGACCGCTTCCCCTTTGTCATTCGCATCCAAAAGGACGCGCATGGCTATGTGACGGAACAACAACTGCTTTGATCGATGCAAAAAACGAGCCGGGTTTCCCGGCTCGTTTTCTTATTCCTCTTTGCTTTTGTCGATCATTTGTTCCATCAGAGCTTTCAGCAGCTCTGGGCCAAGAGCATCCAGAAGAGGCTCCTGCTCTGTTTTGGGGTCGGTGATGGCTGAGATCAGGTCGTAAGCCTGACAGAGATGGTCGATGGCTTCGCTGAAATCCGCATCCTCGATGGTCTCTAGCATCAGCTGTGCCGCCGCGATCTTATTGAGAGCCTGTTCGGCCTTTTCCATGGACTGTGCTTTCATAGGGCTTCCCTCCGCTGTTACGATGATTTTATCTCTATTGTAGCATGGGAGATGGGCTGCAGCCAAGGGCTTTTTTACGCTTTCCTTGCTTCTCCCTTTGGTTTTGGAAGGAAAATATGTTATACTGTTGGAAAGAAAGAGCAATGCATACAGGAGGGATTCCATGGCTTTGAATCGACCACGGGGCCGCCAGAAAAACATCAGCGGCCAAGGAAAAGAGATCAAGCGCCGAGGCTCCGGACTGGGAACCGGTCCGGTGGGCGCAGCAGGACGCAGTCCTCGCGGAAAGGAAAATTACAGTACCGTAAGTCGGGGCAGCACCCGCTCCGGAGGCGGCTTATCCAAAATCATTCTGCTGCTTTTGGTCGTGCTGCTGGGCGGCGGTGGTGGACTAAGCTCTGTACTGGGCGGTGAAGGTCTGCCTCCAAGCAGCTATGAAGCACCCACACAGCAGGAGACCCAAGGCAGCATGAGCAGCAGCACCATTGACCTTGCTTCCCTTTTGGGAAATTTGGGCGGCGGCAGCGTTTCCAGCGGTTGGGACATGGAGAACAACAATGGTATCCTGAACCAGTCTGTAGCCAGCACTGCCCGTTCCAAATACACCAAACTGCTGGGCGGCGGTAAGGACGAGGTGACCCTGATGGTCTACCTCTGCGGTACTGATCTGGAGTCCCGCAGCCAAATGGCAACCTCCGACCTGCAGGAGATGATCAACGCCGATCTCTCCGACAAAGTGAATCTGATCGTTTACACCGGTGGCTGCAAACAGTGGCAAAATAATGTCCTGAGCAGCCAAAGCAACCAGATCTGGCAGATCAGGGACGAGGGCATGGTTTGTCTGGAGGAAAATCTGGGCAGCAAGTCCATGACCGACCCGGATACCCTCGCTTCCTTCATTCAGTGGTGCAAGAAAAATTATCCTGCAGACCGTAATGCACTGATCTTCTGGGATCACGGCGGCGGCTCTGTCAGCGGCTTCGGCTATGACGAGAAGTTTGCTTCCAGCGGCTCCATGAGCCTGGCTGAGATCGATGAGGCTCTGACAAGCGGCGGCGTGAAGTTCGACTTTGTCGGCTTTGACGCCTGCCTGATGGCTACCACAGAAAACGCTCTCATGCTGAGTAAGCATGCCGACTACATGATCGCCAGTGAGGAAACGGAGCCGGGTATCGGCTGGTACTACAGCAACTGGCTGACTCAGCTGTCGGAAAACAGCTCCCTGTCCACTCCGGAGATCGGCAAGCAGATCATCGATGACTTCATCGATACCTGCGCTCAGAAATGTCCGGGCCAGTCCACCACTCTTTCCATTGTGGATCTGGCAGAGGCGGAAAGCACCATTCCAAGTGTTTTGGCAGCCTTCTCTACCGACACCTACGAGAAAATCAAAAATGAGAACTACGCCCAGGTTTCCAACGCCCGCAGCGATGCCAGAGAGTTCGGCTCCTCCAGCCGCATCGATCAGGTGGATCTGGTGCATTTGGCCAACAACATGGGCAGCGAAGAAGGCAAGGCTTTGACCGAAGCGCTGCTGTCTGCGGTCAAGTACAACCGCACTTCCTCCAATATGAGCAACTCCTACGGTCTGTCCATTTACTTCCCCTTCCGTCAGGCTGCGATGGTGGACGAGGCAGTGGAAACCTATGAATTGATGGGCATGGACGAAGAATATGCCCGCTGTATCCAGGCCTTCGCCAGCATGGAGGTCAGCGGTCAGGCCGTCAGCGGCGGTACGCCTTCCCCTCTGCCTTCTCTGCTGGAAATGCTGGGTACCGGAACCGGCTCCTACGGCAACAGCGAGATGATCACCCAGCTGTTGGGCAGTTTCCTCGGCGGCGATGTCAGCAGCATTGCAGGACTGGCTTCCGGCAACATCGACTTCCTCGATGGACGGGCTCTCAGCAAGGAAGAAATGGCAGCATATCTCAGCGAAAACTCCTTTGACGGCAGTCTGCTGCAGTGGAGGGATAGCGCAAACGGCCCTGTTATCGCTCTTCCGGAGGAGCAGTGGCAGCTGGTACAGACCCTCCACGCCAACCTGTTCTTTGATGACGGTCAGGGCTACATTGACCTCGGCTGCGATACCGTTTACGATTTTGATGAGCAGGGCAATCTGCTGGCTCCGGAGGAAATGACCTGGCTGGCCATCAATGAGCAGCCGGTGGCATACTATCACGAATCCACCGTGGATGACGGGGAAAGCTACAGCATCAGCGGCCGCATCCCTGTATTCTACAATGGAGAGCGTTCGGAACTGATCGTGGAATTCAGCGACGAAGTGCCAAGCGGCAGCATTGTCGGTGTCAGACGGGTTTATACGGAAGGCGAAACCAACACCGTGGCCAAAACCATGGATACCATTCAAAATGGCGATGTGATCGACTTTATCTGCGACTACTACAGCTATGAGGGCCAGTACCTTGACAGCTATCTGCTGGGAGAACAGCTGATCGTGGATGCTCCGCTTCAGATCAGCGATGTGTATATCGATGAGGATTCCGCACAGCTGACTTATCTCTTCACTGATATTTATAACCAGAAATACTGGACAACTCCGCTTGCATAAAGCAAAAGACAGGGGCAAAATGCCCCTGTCTTTTTTGTTCGTTTTTTAGAAAAGCTGTCCCGGAAGCTTTTCTTTTTCTTTTGGTGGGAAGCTTTGATCAAAGATTTCTGCTGCCGTCTCTTCTTTCACATTTTATAGGCGAGAAGTACACAAATACAGCGCATCCTGTGCTATAATAAGATCGGGTGATATTATGAGCTATTTTGGTAAGTTTTATTTGGATAAAGAAAAGGATATGGTGGTCAACCTGGACATGGAGGGCGAGATCCTCTCCTACTGTATTGAGGTGGCCAATCACCAGTCCGATAACCTGATCAACAATTTTGCAGCGATCTCCGGACAGAGCACGAGCAAGCAGGACGGAAAGACCGTCATCTGCGGCCGGATCCCCTGTTACATCAAA
>JAGALG010000133.1 GCA_017848075.1 Oscillospiraceae bacterium
ATCAATTCTATTTCCATCAGCTGCAGAATGATGACCACCAAAGCCAGGACAATAGAATAGATGGTAAAAGTCAAACTACGAGCCTTTGTCCAAAGCAGTACATTGCGCTCATCTTTTTCTGCGATTTCACGCTGGTGGAGACTTTCCTCAGTTTGTGTAATGCGGCGATATTGGATCACACGGGCGATGCCGATGATAAGGAACATGAGTCCCAGAGAAGATACATATTCCTCAGCCCTCCAAAAGCCAAAAATCATCATGACAATGCCCAAAACAGCACAGCCAATGCCATAATACAAACGCACTTTCAATTTCTTTTTAAACTCCATTATGCTTCCTCCTCGAAAATAAATAACTCTTCAATGCTGATACCAAAATAATGTGCCAGACGATGGGCCAGCTTCAGTGAAGCGTCAAACTTTCCATTTTCCAGGGAAATAATGGTCTGACGGGTCACATCTACAGCCTTTGCCAATTCGTCCTGTGTGATTTTATGTTGTTTCCGATACTCTTTGATTCGGTTTTCCACAAGAGCACCACCTTTCTAAAATGTAAAATGCACTTTACATTTATAGAATAACAAGCTCTTGAAGAAATGTCAAGTATATTTTACATTTTTGCATAAAAAAGACCTGCTTCCCCGAAGAGAAGCAGGTTTTGCTTTTGGATCTTAACCTCTGTTGCGATAGAGATAGAAGGTAACATAGCCGTCTGCAACCTTGATGTCAGCATGGTCGATCATAGCGCCGATCAGCAGCATTTCGCTTTCGTCCTGCAGGTCGCCGCCTCCGGCCAGACCCCAGTAGGTTTCCTCCAGTGCCGGATTACGGCCCTGATTCAGGTAGCGGATCAGCTGCTCTACGCGAGGAAAGTGTGCTTCATCATAGTTGCTGCGGAAGAAGATAGCATGCTGCTCTGCGTCTTCCCGGATCTTGATATCAAAGTCCGTACCGCCGGCAGCATAGAAAAAGGTGATCAGTTCATGGGCGATGCCCGCAATTTTCATTTTAGCGTGATGCATGATTTCTTTTCTCTCCTTGAATGGATTCAATCAGTGGGATCAGGATCAAAGCGACCATACCGGCAGAGAAGCCGTTATTGTAAAGGTTCAGACCTCCGTGGAAAACGCCGATGCTCAGCACCATGGAGGAGTGGAGGAAGCCGGCAACAATGCCGTATTTCCAACCGTACTGACCGGCGATCGGAGCCAGACAGGTCCCGAACAGAGCAGCCAGCTGAACAGCCGGATCGTGGATATTCCAGATCTTCAGCATGGAACCAAGGAAAACACCGATAACGATCGGTGTAACATTTTTCAGGTGCTTACCAAAAGCGCCAAAGCCGACAATCGTTAAAAGACCGCCGATGGTTGCTCCATTGATCGTGCCGCCGGTGATCAGCAGGAACAGCGTTGCGGCCATACCCAAAGCACCCATGTTCATAAGGATCGGAGGCATACCGTCCATAAGAACAAAGTCAGACATCAGACGACCGGAATGGCGGCACAGCTGCAGCCATGGTTTGAATTTCCAGTCGGACAAATACCAACCCAGAACAAACAGCACAATGTAAAGAACAAAGA
>JAGALG010000134.1 GCA_017848075.1 Oscillospiraceae bacterium
TGGGCCGCAGAGCCCGATAGAAAGAAGCGACCGTTTCCTCATCGTTTTCAAAGGTGGGAACGATTGTATAGCTGCAAATGCCATCCAGATACAGCTGGTGGACAGCTCGTGCGACAGAATTGTGCTCCAAATCGGAGATTAGTACATGATCCCCCCGTCGAATCAGACCGGCCAAAGCAGTATTGATGGCATGAGTGCAGTTGAGAGTAAAGACCACTTGCTCCGGTTGGCAGCGGAACAGCTGCGCGGCTTTCTCCCGGCAGCCATAGACCTGTGCTGCAGTGGCCGAGGCCATTTTATGACCGCTGCGGCCAGGATTGGCTCCATAGCGGGCCATCGCCCTGGAAACAGCTTGAGGGACAGAGGGCGGTTTGGGCCATGTGGTGGCCGCATTGTCCAGATAGATCATCGATCCGGCTCCTTTCCTTTGGACTGATAGTTGGACTGGTAGTCGGCACTGATACCGTTTTGGGATAAAATTGCCAGGATCCGCCGCAGATCGCCGCGGACGATGATGCGATAGCCGCAGCCTTTGCGGATGCTCCGGTCCCGGACGATGCGGCAGGGAATGCCGTAGCGGTTCAGCAGCTTTTGCGCCTTCATGGCATAGGTAATGGAGCGGACCGCCAGCGAATGTTCCTCCACAGGCTTCACCTCCTTGTTCTTGTCTTCCTGCTCTATTCTATGCAGGGGCAGCCTGTCACTGTGCCCAGAAGAAAAGCTTTTACACAAATGCGGAAAAGCCGGTTGAATTTATCTGAAAGTATGATAAAATTAGTATTGTAAAATGGATGAACTGTTTCCCTTTGACGAACAGCCAAGGACAAAGGAGTGTTGGTATGGACAGTACATGGATGAATCATTTGATTGGTAATATCCGAGGAATGGGCCTGAACGACTATTTGGATATTCTGGTCGTAGCCTTTTTGGTATATTACATGGCGAAGCTAATCAAAGAAACCAGAGCGATGCAGCTGTTAAAAGGTATGGCAGCATTGGCGCTGATCTACTTTGTTGCGGCTGTTGCGGAGCTGGAGACCCTCCAGTTTATTATGAATACCGTAATCAGTACCGGTGTTCTGGCGCTGGTGATTTTGTTCCAGCCGGAGCTGCGCCGTGTTCTGGAGCGTGTGGCTCAGACTCGTCTGGGTACTTTGAAGACTTTCTTTGGCGGCGGTGATTCCGATGAAGCCAATTTGGCAGCGACCTCTGAGTGCATCGACATTGTCTGTGAAGCCTGCAAGAGCCTGTCTAAGACTCGCACCGGCGCTCTGATGGTCTTCGAGCGAGAGACCAAGCTGGGTGAGATCATTAAAACCGGTACCGTTGTGGATGCAGCCCCCAGCACGGAGCTGATCGGCAACTTGTTCTATGTCAATACCCCGCTCCACGATGGCGCTATGGTCATCCGGGACGGCCGTCTGTATGCCTCCGGCTGCTTCTTGCCGCTGAGCCAGAACTATACCATCAGCAAGGAGATGGGTACCCGTCACCGTGCTGCTTTGGGTATGAGTGAGAACTCCGATGCTCTTGTCGTTGTAGTTTCCGAGGAGACCGGCGTGATCTCCGTAGCGGAAAACGGCAAGATCGACCGTAACTATAACACCGATGGTCTGAAAAAACGCCTGCGCAAAGGCCTGCTGAAAAAGCAGGATGAGGCAGAAAAACAGACGAAGGAAGAAGAATCTGCTGTGAAAGCACTGCTGAAGAAGGTGAAACGCTAATGCTTAGACGCTTTTTGACCCATGATACAACTTTGAAAGTGGTTTCTCTGCTGATTGCCTTCGCCGCATGGCTGCTGGTTGTAGAGAATATGGACAGAGAAAGCTATGCAACCTTCCGTGATGTGGCCATTGATCTGAGCAATGTGGAGGATTCCATCAGTACGCTGGGTCTGAACTCTATCAGCCCGGATGTGGAGCAGGCCACCGTTAGCGTCAGCGGTGTTATGTACGCCGTTGGTAACCTGTCGAAGGACGATATTTCCATTGTTCCTGATGTGTCCAAAGTTACCGGCGCCGGTGTTTATGAGCTGCCGCTGATCGCTACCATTCATACAGACAGTGGCGAGGTGACGGTCAACTCCGTCAGTCCGAGCCGCATTACCGTTCGCTTCGATACTCTGCACACCAAGGTGCTGGCGATCGAATCCAATCTGAACGGTCTGCGCAGCGAAGTGGGCTATCTGATCCAGGACGAAGTGGTGAATCCGTCTCAAGTGACCATTACCGGCCCGGAAGCAGAGGTCAGCCGCATTGACCGCTGTCAGGTTCGCAGCACGGTGGATGAGAAACTGTCGGAAACCTATAGTAAAAAATCCGCCATTGTCCTTTTGGACAAAAACGGCAATGAAATCCAGCCGGATAATCTGAGTCTGGATGTGACCGAAGCAACGGTTACCATTCCGGTTCTGAAGATCAAAGATATTCCGGTAGAACTGCAGTTTATGAATGTGCCAGATCACTTCCCACTGGAAGATCTGGAGTTTACCCTGTCCAGCGAATATATCCCGCTGGCTGGTCCGGAGGCGTCCATTGAGAAATATGCTTCTATCCTGCTGGATCATATTGATTTCAAACAGTTGGGTCTGGGCAGCACCTACGCCTTTGAGGTCAGTCTGCCGACCGGTTTCTACAATGTAGAAAATATCCAGAGCGTGCAGGTTTCCCTCAATGACGAGGGCATGAGCAGCCGCAAGATCAATCTGGAGAGCATTTCTGTCGTCAATGCCCCTCTGGGCTACAAGGCGGAAGCGCTGGCTCAGCAGCTGAGCGTGGAGCTGGTGGGCGACGCCGCTGTGCTGGAGACCATTGCTGCCGGAGATATCATCGCAGAAGTGGATATGAAGCAGAGCAGCGAGATCGAAGTGGGGCAGGTCCTGATGCCGGTGAAGGTCTATGTACCAAATGGCAGTCGAGTTTGGGCCAAAGGCTCCTATGAAGTAGTCGTTTCCATTGGTATGGAGAACGGCGAGGAAGCGGAATAATGAGATCAAAAGGCTGTCAGGCAAATACCCGGCAGCCTTTTTGCTGAAAAAGCCTTGGGAGGAACTATGGCAATTATTGTATCCAATATTAAAAGCGGATTGAATCAGGGCCGGGAGGATATTTTCCGCATCGCCTGCCGCACAGCGAAGCTGTCTGCGGAACAGGTACAGGAGATCTATCTGGTAAAAAGCTCTGTCGATGCCCGGAAAAAGAACAATATCCACATTGTCAGCTCGGTCTGCATTGTTGCGGCTGGCAATGAGGAGGCTCTGGTTCGCCGAGCTTCCAGCAAGGATGTGCAGCTGCAAGAGCAGGAGGAGCTAAGCTTCAGCTGCGGTAGTCGTGCTTTGAGCCATCGACCGGTGGTTGTAGGCTTTGGCCCGGCTGGTATGTTTGCGGCTTTGGTGCTGGCGCGTTTGGGCTATGAGCCTATTGTGCTGGAGCGCGGTGCTGCAATGGAAGAACGGGTGAAAGCAGTAGAAGCTTTCTGGAAGGGCCGTGTACTGAATCCAAAGACCAATGTACAGTTTGGTGAAGGCGGAGCCGGAACCTTCTCCGATGGCAAGTTGACCACCCGAATCAGCGATCCCCGCTGCAGCTATATTTTGGAGGAGATGATCCGTCATGGTGCACCGGAGGAGATTCGCTATAAGCAGAAGCCTCATGTAGGCACCGACCATCTGCGCCATGTGGTGAAGGCTATCCGACAGGAGATCATTCAGCTGGGCGGTGAGATTCGCTTTGGTGTTAAGATGGAGAAAATTTTGCGGCACAATGGCCGCATCTGCGGTCTACTGACCTCAGAAGGGGAGCTGCCCGCTGAACAGCTGGTGTTGGCCATTGGACACAGCGCCAGAGATACATTTGAAATGCTGGAGAGAGAGCAGGTCTTCCTGGAGTCCAAGCCTTTCTCTGTGGGTGTTCGTGTAGAGCATCCTCAGTCTCTTATTGACGAGGGCCTGTATGGTAAGTTGGCTGGTCATCCGGCTTTGCCGAAGGGAGAATATCAGCTGTCCCACCGTCTGAACGGCAGAGGTGTTTATACCTTTTGCATGTGCCCCGGTGGCTTGGTCGTGCCTTCCTCCTCGGAGGAGGATACCATCGTTACCAATGGTATGAGCTACTTTGCCCGTGACGGTGTCAATGCCAACTCTGCGGTTGTGGTGTCTGTGGACAGCAGTGATTACGGAGAGGGAGCCCTTGCCGGTGTGGCGTTCCAGCGGATGCTGGAGCGCAGAGCCTTTGAGCAGGCAGGAAGGACCTATGAAGCTCCGGCGCAGACAGTGACCTCTTATTTGGGTGGCAAGCTGTCGCTGGAACAGTGTGGAACCAAACCTACCTTTGCTTGTGGTGTGGCAGAACGGGATTTGAATCAGCTGTTCCCGGAGAAGGTGAATCAGATGCTTCATTTGGGCTTCCAGGTGTTCAATGGAAAAATCCGGGGCTTTGGCGGTGATCAGGCTGTCATCACTGCACCGGAGACCCGAACTTCTTCTCCGGTGCGAATCACCAGAAATGAAGAGCTGCAGGCCATCGGTTTGGAAGGCTTGTACCCTTGTGGTGAGGGTGCGGGTTACGCCGGCGGCATAGTATCTGCGGCAGTGGATGGGGTGCGAATCGCCCAAAAGATTGCGGAGCAGTATAAACCACTGCGCTAAGGCGTTGAATTTTGTGTTTTAGAGGAAAAGAGAACAACAATGAGCAAATATGATGTAATTTTATTTGATCTGGACGGCACTTTGACCGATCCGGAGCTGGGAATCACCACCTGTGTCCAGTATGCACTGGAGGCGCAGGGAATCCATGTAGAGGATCGCAGTACACTGCGTCCGTTTATCGGCCCACCGCTGGTGGAGGGTTTTATGACCCTGCAGGGTCTGAGCCGGGAACAGGCAGAGGAAGCAACTGCCAAATATCGGGAGCGTTTTTCTACAGTGGGTCTGTATGAAAACGAGGTATATCCCGGTATCGATGGAATGTTGGAAAAATTGAAACAGCAGGGGAAACTGCTGGGTGTAGCAACCTCCAAACCAGAGATTTTTGCTCTGAAAATTCTGGAGCATTTCGGATTGGATGGCTACTTTGATGAAATCACCGGTGCGGAACTGAGCAGCGGCGGCCGCAACAGCAAGGTGGATGTTCTTCGCTGTGCCATGTATCGTTTGGGCGTCAGCGACAAGAGTCGCTGTGTGCTGGTAGGCGACCGGAAGTATGATGTGGAAGCAGCAAAACAGCTGGGCATTGATTCCGTCGCCGTACTCTACGGCTTTGGCAGCCGGGATGAATTTTCCGGCACTGTTGCTGTAGCAGCCAATGTCAGCCAGTTGGAACAGATTCTATTGTAAGATAGGAGAAACAATATGAAGAAAAGTCTGACCATTCGCCGCTACGGGATCTTTTTACTGGGACTGTTTATCATTTCTTTGGGTGTTGCCCTGTCCACAAAGGCTGGACTGGGCTCCTCACCGGTCACTTCGGTACCCTACAGTATGTCCCTGATTCTGCCGGCGCTGACCGTCGGAAATTGGAGCATTTCCCTATATCTGATTCTGATTGCAGCCCAGTGGGTGCTGAGCAAAGGAAGTATCAGCAAGGTAGAACTGCTGACCCAATTGGCAGCCAGTTTGATCTTTGGATATTTTGTGGACTTTCATATGTTCTGGCTTCAGTGGCTGTCTCCCAGTTGGTATCCGGGCAGAATCTTTTGTCTGGTACTGGGCTGTTCCGTACTGGCACTGGGTATCAGCTTCCAGTTGATGGCTGGGGTAGCTATGCTGCCACCGGAGAGCTTTGCCAAGCTGCTGGGTGAGCTGAGCGGGAAGGGCTATGGCAGCGCGAAAGTGCGTCTGGATGTGACCATGACCCTGATTGCTGCTGTTCTTTGCCTGTTACTCCGTGGACAGTTGGACGGCGTGCGGGAGGGTACCGTTATTGCCGCTTTGCTGGTTGGAAACATTGCCAAGTTCTACGGAAAACACAACGGAAAACTGAAAGCACTGTTGCTGCCGGAATAAAGAAAATCGAAAATCAAAGTTGGAGATTTGACGAGAAAACAGGCGAAAATTCGAGAGAAGATGCGATTTTGACCCTTTTTCGGGCTAAAAATCATGGAAAACTGTTTGTTTCCGATTTGGAAACTTTTTTTGCTTGCTTGTTTCGTTGTGGAAAATCTGATAAAATAGTATGGAACTGCAAAAAATTTGCAGAATAAAAATAATGACATTTAGGAGCTGATTTTTCTTGGACGACGGGTTACTTTATTTTGTTTTGGTGTTGCTGATTGCAGGTTCGGCCTTCTTCTCCGCTTCGGAGACGGCGCTGAGCACCTTTAACCGTGTGCGTATGAAGAACGCTGCGGAGGAAGGCGACAAAAAGGCAAAGAAAGTTCTCAAGGTAGCTGATGACTATGATAAAACCATTTCCACCATTCTCATCGGCAACAACATTGTAAACATTGCGGCATCTTCTTTGGCAACGGTACTGTTCCTGAAGTTGTCCCCACAGAATGGCGCGCTGCTCTCCAGCGTTATTATGACATTGGTAGTTCTGATTTTTGGTGAGGTTTCTCCGAAATCTTTGGCAAAGACCAATGCGGACAAACTGGCAGCTTTTGTTGCTCCGGCAATCGATCTGCTGCGTACCGTTTTTACTCCACTTTCCTTCCTGCTGGTGAAGCTGACTGATGCGCTGAACAGTAAGACCGGTGGTGACGAACAGCCTTCTGTAACAGAGGAGGAACTGATCTCCATCATCGAGACCATCGAGGAAGAAGGCGTTCTGGAACAGGCTGAAAGCGATCTGGTTCAGTCTGCGCTGGAATTCGACGAGATCGAGGTACAGGAAGTTCTGACCCATCGTGTGGATATGATCGCAATGGATATTGATGATCCATGGGAAGAACAGCTGAAGCTGGTACAGAGCGAGGGTATTTCCCGCTTCCCAGTCTATGAGGACACCATTGACCATGTGGTTGGTGTGGTTCGTGCAAAAGATATTCTGCTGGCTGAGGTTGCCGGCAACCGTGATCTGCGCAAGCTGATCACCCCTATTATGTTTGTTCATGCAACCATGAGCATTTCCACCCTGCTCAGCGATCTGCGCCGTCAGAAAATGCAGATGGCCATTGTTACGGATGACTACGGAGGTACTCTGGGTCTGGTAACCATGGAGGACTGTCTGGAAGAATTGGTTGGTGAGATCTGGGACGAGTACGATAAAGTGGAAGAAGAGTTTGTGGATCTGGGTAACGATGTCTATGAAGTATCCGGTGAGTACAATATTTATGACTTGCTGGACAACATGGACTGCAATACCCGAAACTTTGAAAGTGATTATAATACTGTCAGCGGTTGGACTGTGGAACAGATGGAGCATATCCCGGAAGTGGGCGAATCCTTCAACTATGAGCATCTGACCGTTGAGGTAAAAGAAATGGAAGAACAGCGCATTACCAAGCTGATCGTGACAAAACATCCTCTGCCGGAAAGCGACGAGGACGACGACTAAGCCCTGTTTCTGCGCTGTCTGGAGGAAATTATGGAAGAAAACAAGACCCAAGGACGCCGTTACCCTACGGAAATCGTGGTGGGTATCGTTGTAGTGCTGTTGGCACTGATCGGTCTGTTCACCGTGGTGACATCCTGTATCCATCTGGGCCAGCGTTTGCTGGATAATTCCAGGGAAAAAGAAGAATTTGAGCAAATCCTGTTTCCGGTGCTGATGTTCGACCCGGCTGTAGTGGAAGATCCATCGGAAATGGATGATCTGGTGCTGCTGCGTTCTTCGATCTGGGCTACCTTCCTCAGCAATACGGAGAAATATCCGATCGACTCCATTGGCCGTATTTCTGTGGCCAAGTCCGATGTGGATGTGGCTGCAGCTAAGCTTTTTGGCCCGGAAATCCAGCTGAATCATCAGAGCTTTTCCGATTATATGAACACCTACTATTATGATGAGCTGTACGAAACTTATCTGGCACCGATCGATGGCTCTTCGATTCTGTACACCCCACAGGTGGAGGATATCGACCACAGCGGTGTAATCTATACGCTCCGTGTGGGCTATCTGGAAAGCGGCAATGAATGGATGGCAACGCTGCAGGGCAGTGACTATGAACCAACACCGGACA
>JAGALG010000135.1 GCA_017848075.1 Oscillospiraceae bacterium
CGGCAGCGCTATCTTGCTCTTTGTGCCGCCATCATGGCCAATATTGCCCCAACTTGGGAGCAGTGCAGCAAAAAGAAACAAGAACAGAAACGAGCTTGCTATTTCTCAGCGGAATTTCTGATGGGCCGTGCGGTGTATAACAACCTGTTTGCTTTGCAGAAGTTGGAAGAAGTCAAGCAGCAGTGGCAGCAAGGCGGTTTTGATCCCAGCGAGTGGGAGATGGAAGAGGATGCTGCTTTAGGTAACGGAGGTCTGGGCCGATTGGCGGCCTGCTTCCTGGATTCGGCGGCCACTTTGGGTTTGCCGCTGGATGGCTATGGAATTCGTTATCGTTATGGTTTGTTCCGTCAGACCGTGGAGGAAGGCTGTCAGCAGGAGGAGCCGGACGACTGGACTCGCTGGGGAGACCCATGGAGCCTGCGCCGGGAAGATGAGGCTGTGGAGGTACAGTTTGCCCGTCAGACTGTAAAGGCTGTGCCTTATGATATGCCGATCATTGGTTTTGGAGGTCAATGCGTCAATACACTGCGCCTGTGGCAAAGTGAGCCGCTGAAAGCGATCGATCTGGATGCTTTCAATCAGCAGAATTATCGGAAAGCGGCGAAAGAAGAAGCAGATGCGATTTGCATCTCTCAGATTTTATACCCTAATGATAGTCTGCGCGCCGGAAAACAGCTGCGCTTGAAACAGCAATATTTCTTCACCAGCGCATCACTGCAGGATATTTTACGGAAATATAAGAAAACTCATGATGATTATGGTCAGCTGCCACAGATGTTGGCTGTGCAGCTGAATGATACTCATCCGATCCTTGCGATTCCGGAGCTGATCCGCTTGCTGACGGAAGATGCTGTGGTTTGGGATACAGCAGTTGCCATGGCGAAAGAAATCTTCTCCTATACCAACCATACCATCATGGCAGAGGCTATGGAGCGCTGGAGCTTGTCTCTGCTGCGTTCTGTTGTGCCACAGCTGCTGCCGATCATTCAAAAGCTGAATGAAGAATTACTGGCAGAGCTACAGGAGAAGGGCATCGCCAAAGAGCAGTGGAAGGATTATGCCATCATCTGCAACAAAGAAGTTCATATGGCTCGTTTGGGCTCCTATGTAAGTCATACAATTAATGGTGTGGCACAAATTCATACTGAAATTCTGAAGCAGTCTGTTTTGACTTCATGGGAACAGCTGTATCCCGGAAAGATTGTCAATCAGACCAATGGCATCACACCACGCCGCTGGGTAGGGCTGTGTAATCCACAGCTGAGCGCGTTGATCACAGAGCTTTTGGGTTCGCAGGATTGGCTGTTTGATTTGGATCAGCTGGCAAAACTGCGTCCATTGGCAGAGGATGAGACCATCCTTCGTCGCTTCCAAAGCATCAAGGCAGAGAAAAAACAGGAGCTATCCACCTACCTGCAGAAAAAAGAAGGCATTACAGTGAATCCGGAATGGCTCTTTGATATTCAGGTGAAGCGCTTCCATGAGTACAAACGGCAGACAATGAATGCCTTGGCGGCCTTGGTATTGTACTTCCGTTTGAAGGAAGGCAAGCTGCCAAACTTCCGCCCCATGATGATCCTCTTTGGCGGTAAGTCGGCGGCAGGTTATGTGCGGGCAAAAGCTGCAATCAAGCTGATCCATGAGATTGCAAAGCTTGTCAATAGCGACCTGGATACAAAAGATAAGCTGCAGATCGTTTTTGCTACGGACTATAAGGTTTCTTATGCTGAGAAGCTGATCCCGGCAGCGGACTTGTCCGAGCAGATTTCCACCGCCGGTACAGAGGCTTCCGGTACCAGCAACATGAAATTCATGGCCAACGGCGCTGTAACACTGGGAACGCTGGATGGAGCAAACATTGAAATTGTGGAGCAGGCCGGTACAGAAAACAACTACATCTTTGGCCTGACAGAAAACGAGGTCAATGAGTTGGTAAAAAGCTACGATCCGAAGAAGCTGTACAAAGAAAATCCGGAGATTAAGCGAGTAGTGGATGCCCTGACAGATGGTACCCTCAGCGATAAGGATGAGCTGCTGAAACAGCTGCAGGAATCCTTGCTGGAGCCGACCTATAACCGGGCTGACCATTATCTGGTGCTGGCAGAGCTGCTTCCTTATGTGGAGGCGAAAATCAAAGCCAATGCTGATTCTATGGATACGCTCTCCTTTGCGAAAAAGTGCTGGATGAATGTGGCCTCCTGCGGAAAATTCTCTTCTGATCGTACGATCAAAGGATATGCAGAAGAAATCTGGGAAATTGAAAAACTGAAATAAAGAAACAAAAAGCTCCCGTCCATGACGGGAGCTTTTTTATAGAGCAAAACAGAAAGAAATTCTTGTTATGATGGAGGAAGCTTGTCTGAAAGAATAGCCGCACCGTTCGTACGGACATTATTCTTTCTCAAAGCGCAGCACATCTTCCACTCTGCAATCCAACACATAGCACA
>JAGALG010000136.1 GCA_017848075.1 Oscillospiraceae bacterium
AAGGGGAGATCCGCCGCATGGTACAGGAAAAATACTTTACCAAGGCGGAAGCCGCCAGCCTGAATCGAAGCAATATCCGGGCCTGCTATCGGTCGGAGCTTTTTGCCCGCATCTGTCGTTCCCCATGGGTCAAACGGGAGTTTTCCTTCTTAATGGATATGGGCAGGGAAGAGCTGGGACAGCTGATCCCGGAGATCGGCTCTCACCGTGTGACGGTACAGGGTATTGCAGACTTGATTTTCGAGGAAGACGGTGCTATAATCCTTGTGGACTATAAGACGGACCACCTCAGTGAGGAGGAGCTGGTAGCCAAATACCGCCCTCAGCTGGAGCTGTACCGATCCATTCTGTCCCGGCTTTTGGATAAGCCGGTCAAGGAAACGCTGATTTTCTCCATGTACCACAAAAAATCTTTGAGAATTTAAGCAAAAAGTACTTGACAAGGGAAAAATCCATGCTATAATAAGCAAGAACAACAAAGCAGAACACAAATCCGTTCTCACCGGCTCGCAGGAAGGCGCAGCCGTGTCAATACGCAAACCACCCTGTTTCCACAGGGCGGATCATGTCATGTGATAAAAAGCGTAGGCGGATTTCTGCCTGCGCTTCATTTTTTATTCACAGTACTTTGGAGGTGCTCACCATTAGCAGCAATAACAAGAAAAACGACATGCTGATCAACGAAGAGATCCGCGACAAAGAAATCCGTGTCATCGGTGCTGACGGTGCCCAGCTGGGTATCATGCCTACGAAGGCAGCTCTGGAACTGGCTAAGAAAGAAAGTCTGGATCTTGTCAACATTGCTCCGAAGGCTGAACCACCTGTTTGCCGCATTATGAACTACGGTAAATACTGCTTCGAACAGGCTAAGCGTGAAAAAGAAGCAAAGAAAAAACAGAAAGTGGTTGAGGTTAAGGAAGTTCGTCTTTCTCTGAAGATCGATGTTCATGACTTCAACACCAAAGTGAACCAGGCAATCAAGTTCCTCGAACACGGCGACCGCGTGAAAGTGGCAATCCGTTATCGTGGACGCGAGCTGGCTCATCCGGAACTGGGCAACGAAGTAATGGAACGCTTCAAACAGGCCTGCACTGCAGGTGTTGTTGACAAGGCTCCAAAAATGGAAGGCCGCAGTCTGGTAATGTTCATGTCTGCAAAACCAAACAAGTAAATTCTATAAGGGAGGACAAACCACCATGCCAAAGCTGAAAACCCACTCTGGTGCTAAAAAACGCTTTAATGTTACCAAAACCGGTAAAATCAAACGCGCTCATGCTTACAAATCTCACCTGCTGAACAACGCAGGCAAAACCTCTAAACGCAAAAGAGGCCTGAGAAAAGCTGCTTACGCTGACAAAACCAATGTAGCAGCAATCAAACTGCTGATTCCTTACAAATAATACGATTTAATTTCGACGGAGGTATAAAGATATGGCTCGTGTTAAGGGCGCGATGATGACTCGCAAAAGAAGAAAAAGAGTTCTGAAACTGGCTAAAGGTTACTTTGGCGGCAAATCCAGACTGTTTAAAACTGCTAAACAGGCTGTTTACAAATCCGGTCAGTACGCTTATGTTGGCCGTAAACAGAAAAAACGCGAATTCAGACAGCTGTGGATCACCAGAATCTCTGCTGCTTGCAAACTGAACGGCATCAACTACTCTCAGTTCATCAATGGTCTGAACAAAGCAGGCATCGAACTGAACAGAAAAATGCTGTCCGAGATCGCTATCCACGATCCAGCTGCTTTCACCGCACTGGTAGAGAAAGCAAAAGCTGCTCTTTAATCGATAACAAACGCCCGGGTCGCTACGACAACGGGCGTCTTTTCTTATCATAGATCTTTGGAAAAGAGGAAGGGAGATGCCTATGGATTCCGGCAGATATACTGTGATCGCTTCAAAGGATAACAAACAGATCAAACGCTGCGCCAAGTTGATCAGCAGCCGCAAATACCGCCGGGAGGAAGGGCTCTTTGTTGCGGAGGGACAGCGCCTTTGTGAGGACGCTGTCCGCAGCGGTCTGCAGCCTTTGCAGTGCTTTGTGGTGGAAAGTATGCTGGAGAAATGTGCTCCTATTCTGGAACGATCCGAGCAGGTTTTCCTCATCAGCGAGGAGCTGGCGGCTAAAATTTCGGATACTCAGACCCCACAGGGCGTATTTTGTGTGTTTGAAGCCCTTGACAACGGCCGTTCCCTTGATACAATGAAATGGCAGCGTGTCCTTCTGTTGTCGTCCTTGCAGGACCCAGGCAACATCGGAACCATCATCCGCAGTGCCGAAGCCTTCGGCATTGATGGACTGATTTTGTCTGCTGACTGTCCGGATCTGACTTCACCGAAGGTGCTGCGCTCCACCATGGGCGGCGTATTCCGTCTGCCAATCAAAGTGGTGGAAAATATGGAAGAGGAGATCGCTGCTCTGCGGCAGCAGGGTTTTGCGGTCTATGCCACCGCTCTCTCGGAGAAGAGTATCCCCATGACAGAGCTGGATCTCAGCGGCAAGGTGGCGGCTGTCATCGGTAATGAGGGCAACGGACTGACCCAGCAGGTGATCGATGCCTGCACAGCAGCGACCATCATTCCGATGGCGGGAAAAGCGGAATCTCTCAATGCGGCTATTGCAGCCTCCATTGTCATTTGGGAGATGTGCCGACCATAACACAGAGTAAGGGGGAAGCCTATGAACCAGCTGTATTGGATCTGGCTGCAGCAGATTTTGGGCTGCGGAAGTCCGGTAGCAGACCGTGTTGTAAAACAGGGTCTTTCTGCGAAAGAGCTATATGAAAACAGAGAACAGCAGCTGCCGTTCTACGAAGGCCTCGAAGCGGATCTGGTAAAGAAACTGAAGGAAAGCTCTTTGGAACAGGCAGAGGCACTGCTTCGCCGCTGTCAGAAGCTGGGGATTTGGGTCATGACCATAGAGGACGAGGACTACCCGGAGCGTTTGCGGAATATTTGTCCGCTGCCGCTGCTGCTTTACGGCAAGGGAGAGCGCTCTCTGCTGAATCGGAAGCTGCTGATCACCATGGTGGGCAGCCGGGAATGCAGTAAAGCCGGTGCTCATATGGCCTATGATCTGGCGCAGGATATGGTACAATATGGCTTTGGTGTTGTCAGTGGTCTTGCAATGGGCATCGACAGCTATTGTCATACCGGTGCGCTGGAGATGGGCGGCCTTACGATTGGTGTGGCAGCCTGTGGTTTGGACCGAAACTATCCGACCGGAAATACAGAGCTGCGCCGCCGTATTGCGGAAAAAGGTGTTCTGGTCAGTGAGTACCCACCAGGAATGCCGGTGTACCCCGGTAACTTCCATGTCCGAAATCGAATTCTTTCCGCCCTCAGTCTGGGTACCATTGTTGTGGAAGCCCGAAGGGGCAGCGGCGCCTTGATCACTGCCGATCATGCGCTGGAGCAGGGCAGAGATGTTTTCGCCGTGCCGACCCATCTGTACAATCATTGCGGTATGGGCAACCTGCAGTTGCTGGCTCAGGGAGCAACGCCGGTGATCTCCCCGGAGAGCGTAGTGGAAGAATATTCTGCCATCTATGGGGATACAATGAGTACAGCGATTCAAAGCCGCCTGGCCATTCGCCGGGAGCGAGGCTGGAAAACAAAGCTGCAGCAGGAGAGGGATGCTTTGACACCGGTACAGCCGGAGAAAAAGCATACAAAGAAAACTCCTGCGAAACCCAAAGAGGAATTTTCTCCAATCCCGGAAGGATTGGATCCTTCTTATGAAAAGATCCTCCATATTCTGGAGGAAAAACCGCTGCATGCGGAGGAGCTGGCTTCCCGCTGCGGCATGGAAATGCAGGAACTGCTCGTGATGTTATCCGAGCTTGAAATAGATGGCCTGGTAAAGGCCTACCCAGGAAAACAATTCGGACGCTGATTTTCCACAAAACAGCGCTCCCTTAGAAAGTATACAGGTGATGACATTGTCAAAATTAGTGATCGTGGAATCTCCGGCAAAAGCGAAAACCATTAAAAAATATTTGGGTCGTGGCTATGAAGTCATGGCATCCATGGGTCATGTTCGTGATCTGCCGAAAAGCCGGCTTGGCATTGATGTGGAAAACAACTTCCAGCCGGATTACATCGACATCCGCGGCAAAGGTGAGCTGAGAAAAGCGCTGAAAACTGCCGCAAAAAAATCTGATTTCGTTTATCTGGCAACTGACCCGGACCGGGAAGGTGAGGCAATCTCCTGGCATCTGGCTGCCATGCTGGGTCTGGATCTGAATCAGAAAAACCGTGTAACCTTTAACGAAATCACCAAAACCGGCGTCAAGGGCGGTATGGCTAAGCCTCGTGAAATCAATCAGAATCTGGTGGATGCACAGCAGACCCGCCGTTTGCTTGACCGACTGCTGGGTTATAATCTGAGCCCCTTCCTGTGGAAAAAGGTGAAGAAAGGCCTGTCTGCCGGTCGTGTACAGTCCATTGTCGTAAAACTGATCGTGGA
>JAGALG010000137.1 GCA_017848075.1 Oscillospiraceae bacterium
ATCTGGAAAACTTCTGCGAGAACAACAACATGGATCTGGTTTCCGCAGTGACGGTTCACTTTGTGCCTCTGGGTCTGTACAAAGGTACCGGCGACACCTTGGAAAATATCGCTGAGGGCGCTACCATTGCCGTTCCAAACGACCCAACCAACGAAGCCCGCGCACTGCAGCTGCTGGCTGCTCAGGGCCTGATCAGCCTGAAAGAGGGTGTTGGCCTGGCTGCTACCAAAAACGATATCGTGGACAATCCAAAGAACATCGAAATCCTGGAAATCGAAGCCGCTCAGCTGCCAAGAACTCTGCCGGATGTGGCCTTCGCAGTCATCAACGGCAACTACGCTCTGGAAGCCGATGTGATCGATTCTCTGGTTCTCACCGAAGATCCACAGTCTGACGCCGCTCAGGAATTCGCCAACATTCTGGCTGTTCGTGCCGGCGACGAAAACAGCGAGATCACCAAAGCTCTGGTTGAGGTGCTGACCTCTGCCGAGACCAAGGCCTTCATCGAGAAAACCTACGGCGCTACGGTAATCGCTGTCTTCTAAATTTGATATCCTCTCTCCCCCTTGACCGGATGCAGTTATCCTACGCTGTGTCCGGTCTTTTGATTTCCTCTTGCATAAAATATTCATCCATTGGGCTTTTCTTTGAATTTATTTTAATTTATTTTGGAAAATGCTTGCATATTCATTCAAGCAGTGCTATACTTTAGATACATTTTGACAAAAACTGCTTTGCGGAGGTATATATCATGAAAAAACAGGTAAAAAAATGCGTGCTGGCTTACTCCGGCGGTCTGGACACTTCCATCATCATTCCATGGCTGAAAGAAAACTATGGCTGTGAAGTTGTTGCTGTTTGCGGCGATGTAGGCCAGGGCAGCGAAACCGACGGTCTGGAAGAAAAAGCTCTGAAAACCGGCGCTTCCAAGCTGTACATCGAAGATCTGAGAGAAGAATTTGTTGACGACTATGTAATCCCAACCATGAAGGCTGGCGCTGACTACGAAGGCTACCTGCTGGGTACCTCCTTCGCTCGTCCACTGATCGCAAAACGCATCGTGGAAATCGCTCTGGCTGAGGGCGCTGACGCCATCTGCCACGGCTGCACCGGTAAGGGCAACGACCAGGTTCGTTTCGAGCTGGCAATCAAAGCCTTCGCTCCGGACATGACCATCATCGCTCCATGGCGTGAGTGGGATATCAAGAGCCGTGAAGAAGAAATCGAATACGCTGAGGCTCACAACATCCCTCTGAAAATCAACCGCGAAACCAACTACTCCAAAGATAAAAACCTGTGGCATCTGAGCCATGAGGGTCTGGATCTGGAAGACCCAGCCAACGAGCCTCTGTACAACAAAGAGGGCTTCCTGGAAATGTCCGTTTCCCCAGAACAGGCTCCTGATGTTCCAACCTATGTGGAACTGGAATTCGTAAAAGGTACTCCTGTGGCAATCAACGGCGAAAAAATGAAAGCCATGGATATCATCTACAAACTGAACGAGATCGGCGGCGCAAACGGCATCGGCCTGTTTGATATCGTTGAGAACCGTCTGGTTGGTATGAAGAGCCGCGGCGTTTACGAGACCCCAGGCGGCACCATCCTCTACCACGCTCACAAAGTGCTGGAAACCATCTGTCTGGACAAAGAAACCGCTCACTACAAAGCTCAGGTTGCGCTGAAATACGCTGACCTGGTTTACAACGGCCAGTGGTTCACCCCTCTGCGTGAGGCTCTGGATGCCTTCGTGGAATCCACCCAGCAGACCGTAACCGGTACCGTAAAACTGAAACTCTACAAAGGCAACATGATCAATGCCGGCGTGACCAGCCCATACAGCCTGTACAATGAAGAACTGGCTTCCTTCGGCGAAAGCGACTACGATCAGACCGATTCCAAAGGCTTCATCAACCTGTTCGGACTGCCAATCGCTGTAAAAGCAAGACTGCAGGGCAAATAAGCACAAACACAAAACAACAGGGACGGCAAGTCTGCCGTCCCTCTTTCCGTCAATCAGGAGGTTTTTCCCATGAAACTTTGGTCCGGTCGTTTCGACAAAAATACCGACCAGCTGGTAGACCAGCTCAATGCGTCCATTTCCTTTGACCAGCGGATGTTCCGGGAGGATATCACCGGCAGCATGGCTCACGCCAAAATGCTGGGCCGTCAGAACATCATCGCCCCGGAAGAAGCTGAGAAAATTATCACTGCCCTGCAGGGCATCCTCGCCGATATGGAGGAGGGCAAGATCCCCTTCCTGATCTCCGATGAGGACATCCACATGTGCGTGGAGGCAGAGCTGACCCGCCGCATCGGCGACACCGGCAAACGCCTGCACACCGCCCGCAGCCGCAACGATCAGGTGGCGCTGGACTTCCGTATGTACATGAAAAAAGAAGTGCAGGAGATCCGTGGGCTGATCCTGGATCTGCTGGAAGTGCTGGTGAAGCTGGCAGAAAACAATCTGGACACCATTATGCCGGCCTACACCCACCTGCAGAGAGCACAGCCAAGCACCTTCGGCCACTACATGATGGCTTACGCCAACATGCTCAAACGAGATGTGACCCGTCTGGAGGACTGCTATGAGCGTATGGACGAGCTTCCACTGGGCTCCGGCGCTCTGACCGGTACCACCTACCCCATCGACCGCCACTTCGTAGCGGAACAGCTGGGCTTCGCCCGGGTCTGCGAGAACTCTCTGGACGGCGTGTCCGACCGGGATTACTGCATTGAGATCCTCTCCGCCCTGTCCACTTTGATGATGCATCTGTCCCGCTTCTCCGAGGAGATCATCATGTGGTGCAGCTGGGAGTTCAAATTTGTGGAGCTGGATGACGCCTACTCCACCGGCTCCTCCATCATGCCTCAGAAGAAAAACCCGGACATTGCCGAGCTGGTGCGCGGCAAAACCGGCCGTGTGTACGGCAGCCTCATGGGCTTCTTGACCATTATGAAGGCTCTGCCGCTGGCCTACAACAAGGATATGCAGGAGGACAAGGAGCAGGTATTTGACGCCGTTGACACCGTGAAGGCCTGTCTGCCGGTGTTCACCGCCATGGTGGATACCATGACGCTCAACAAGGAAAACATGCGTCAGGCCGCTTCCCGAGGCTTCATCAACGCCACCGACTGCGCTGACTACATGGTGAAGAAGGGTCTGCCCTTCCGTGATGCTTACACCGTTGTAGGCAAGCTGGTCAACTACTGCATTGCCAATGGCAAAACTTTGGAGACTCTGTCTTTGGACGAGTACCATCAGCTGTCCCCGATCTTTGAGGAGGATGTGTACGAGGCCATCAAGCTGGAGACCTGCGTTTCCATGCGTTTGTCCTTCGGCGGCCCATCCAAGCCATCGGTGCTGAAACAGATCGAATCCATCAAGGGCTTCCTGGAAAGCAAAAAATAGAGAATGTAAGGGATTTCCCCCTCTGCCGGAAGGCGGAGGGGGATTTTTTGGGTTTTGGGGGATTTGGGGGGAAGGTGGCATTTTCGTCAGAAAATGACGGATGAGGGGTGGCTATAGGCGGCGTGTTCGAACCCTACGGGCCATGAACACGCCCGGAAAAAGCACAGGCTATAACGCCAGCAAGCGCTCTTGCCGCGCAGAATTGCTTCTGCGAAAACACAGCTTCTTCTGTTGGCACCCTCTTTTCTCCCCGGCGATGAAAATTGGCCCATCAAGATGGGCTGGAAAAGACTCGCCATGGGGAACCCTTCCGATGCACATATTATCGGACATCGGTCGGTCTTTTCGTCAGAAAAGTGCCGCAAGAGTACGCGGCACGACCGAGATCGGCTGGCGTAACGAAATTTTGATAAGCAGAAAGCCCGAACGCCAGCAACCTACCCGGAAAAAATCCGGACTCACAGGGTCACGAAATGTGGTATAATAGAGGTAGAAAGAGAGGAAGGAGGGCTGAGAATGGCAATCAAAAGCACCGCATATTTGTACACAGAGTCTTTTTTGGTGCTGCCACGCTCTGTGTTTGAAAACGACAGCCTGAGTTTGGAGGAGGTGGCGCTGTACACCTTGCTGCTGGACCGCTGCAAGCTGTCGGAGCAAAACGGTCTGCGGGACGAGTTGGGCTTGTTCGTCTTTTGCACTTTGGAGGATGCTGCGTCCTTCCTGCGCTGCGGCCGCAACAAGGCTTTGGCCGCCTTCAAGGCTTTGCTGAAAAAGGGTCTGATCCGGAAGGAACGACAGGGCTGCGGTCGGGCCAACCGCTACTATGTCAACGCTCTGCTGGAGACAGCCCCTCTGCCGGAAGAAATAGCGGAAGAAGCCCCGTTGCCGGAAGAAGCCGCTCCCCCTCCTGCCCCTCCTGTTGCACAGGAGGAAAAAGCGTCTGCATCGCCTTCCCTTTGTCCTGCCGCCGTCTGCAGCGGCGAGCTGGACTTCGGTGAGAGCAAAAGCCGGGCGCTGCAGCTTTTGGCTGACTACGACAGCAAGCCATAGACGCAAAAAAGGCCTCCCCGAAGGGAGGCCTTGCAGAAAATCCTACTGGTTTTCTTCTTTCTTTTTGTTTTCCATGGCGATGAGTGCGTCACGGCGGGACAGGTTGATTCTGCCCTGATTGTCGATCTCGGTTACTTTAACCAGGATTTCGTCGCCAACATTGACAACATCTTCCACTTTCTCAACTCGTTTGGTGTCCAGCTTGGAGATGTGAACCAGACCTTCTTTGCCTGGAGCGATCTCTACGAAGGCACCAAAGGCCATCAGTTTGGTTACGCGGCCTTTGTAGAAGGCACCAACCTCTGGATCCTCTGCGATGGTGCGGATCACGCTGACTGCGCGTTTTACATTGTCTGCATCAATACCGGAAACGAATACTTTACCATCGTCCTCGATATCGATCTTAACATCACATTCTGCGCAGATCTTCTGGATCACTTTACCGCCGGAACCGATTACCTCGCGGATCTTGTCCACCGGAATGGTCAGGCTGAACATCTTCGGAGCGTATTTGGAAACCTCTGCTCTTGGAGCTGGGATTGCTTTGAGCATAATATCATCCAGAATGTGCAGACGAGCCACTCTGGTTTTCTCGAAGGCTTCTGCAATGATCTCCATGGTCAGACCGTCAATCTTGATATCCATCTGGATTGCGGTGATACCGTTGTGAGTACCGCCAACCTTGAAGTCCATATCGCCGTAGAAGTCTTCCAGACCCTGAATGTCCACCATGGTCATCCAGCGTTCGCCTTCGGTAATCAGACCGCAGGAGATACCGGCAACCGGTGCTTTCAGTGGAACACCGGCATCCATCAGAGACAGAGTGGATGCACAGATGGAGCCCTGAGAGGTGGAACCGTTGGAGGACAGAACCTCGGATACCAGACGGTATGCGTATGGGAATTCCTCAACAGAAGGAATAACCGGCTCCAGAGCGCGCTCTGCCAGTGCGCCGTGACCGATCTCACGACGGCCAGGGCCACGGGATGGTTTGGTTTCGCCTACAGAGTAGGATGGGAAGTTGTAGTGGTGCATGTAGCGTTTGCTGTCCTCACCATCGATGCCGTCCAGAATCTGTGCGTCAGATACAGGGCCGAGGGTGGTGATGGTCAGAACCTGAGTCTGGCCACGGGTGAAGAGACCGGAGCCATGTACTCTTGGAACGACGCCAACTTCAGCAGCCAGAGGACGGATATCGTTGATGCCACGGCCGTCAACGCGTTTGCCCTCGTCCAGCAGCCAGCGGCGTACAACGAATTTCTGCAGTTTGTAGATACATTCGTCGATTTTGCCTTCCTGCTCTGGGTACTGCTCGTCGAACTGTGCATGGATCTCGTCCACGATTGGAGCAAGGCGTGCTTCACGCTCTACTTTATCGTCGGTGTCCAGTGCGTATTTAATTTTGTCGATTGCGAAGTCTTTTACGGCATTGAACATGTCAGCATCCAGCTCCTGAGATTCAAAGCTGAATTTTGGCTTGCCGATTTCTTTCTGTACGCCTTCGATGAATGCAGCCATTTTCTTGATCTCTTCGTGAGAACGACGGATAGCTTCCAGCATTACATCTTCTTTTACCTGGTTTGCACCGGCTTCGATCATAACGATCTTTTCCTGAGTACCAGCAACGGTCAGCTGCAGGTCGGATGCTTTGCGCTGTTCTTCATTTGGGCAGATGATGATTTCGCCGTCAACCAGACCGGTCTGTACGCCGGCGATTGGGCCGTTCCATGGAATGTCAGAGATGGACAGAGCAAAGGAGGTACCCAGCATACCGGCAACTTCCGGGCTGCAGTCCATATCAACAGAGAGAACGGTCATAACAACGGAAACATCGTTTCTCATATCTTTTGGGAAGAGAGGACGGATTGGACGGTCAACCACGCGGGAGGACAGGATCGCTTTGGTGGTTGGGCGGCCTTCGCGTTTCAGGAAGGAGCCAGGGATGCGGCCAACTGCGTAGAGTTTTTCCTCAAAGTCTACAGACAGAGGGAAGAAGTCGATGCCCTCACGAGGTTTCTGAGAAGCGGTTACATTGACCATAACGGTGGTCTCGCCGTAGCGAACAACAACGCTGCCGTTGGACAGTCCGCACCATTTGCCGGTTTCAAAGGAAATCTTTTTGCCAGCCAGTTCAGTTTCAAAGACTCTGAAATTTTCAAACATAATTGATAGCCTCCATTTCTTTGGGGATTTGATCGCCGCTGTACTTGAGTCATTAGCAATAAATCCAGCCTCCGAAGCCCTTCGGTTGCTCGATTCACTGCTAAAACCTTGTCCAGAACAACGATACTGTTTTGATTTTTTTGTAGAAAACGCTCAG